>JAUIDM010000276.1 GCA_030428915.1 Alphaproteobacteria bacterium
TCCACCTGATCGCCGATCTGCGCGCGATGGGAGAGGGCAACGCCCTGCACTCACGCAGCCGCCGCGCCACGCCGCGCGCGCTGTTCCCCGAAGCTGCACGCATCTATGCCGAAAGCTATCCCGCGCCCGAAGGCCGCATAGCCGCAACGTTCGAGCTTATCTTCCTGACCGGCTGGGCACCGGACGAAAATCAGCAACAGCCGCTTCGACCCGGCTCAGCCGCCCAACGGCTGGCCGACGCTCTCGGTGCGACCGAAACGCCGCTTGACCCCGGGAAAGATTGACGCGGGCCGATTTCCGGCTATCTCGGACCCGGGACAGAAGAGGAAGCAGATGAAAGATCACATCGACCGCCCGGGCGACGGCCGCCTAGCCCACGCACCTGCGGGCCATCCGCCGATTGCGCGACCCCGCATCGGGGTGCTGATCGCCAATCTTGGTACGCCGGACGATTTCACATACTGGCCGATGCGGCGCTATCTGAACGAGTTTCTGTCCGACAAGCGCGTCATCGACTATCCAAGCTGGAAGTGGCAGCCTCTCCTGCAACTCATCATCCTGTCGAAGCGCCCCTTCAGCTCCGGAGCAAACTACAAGTCGATCTGGAACCACGAAAAGGGCGAAAGCCCGCTGATGACGATCACCAAGGCTCAGGTTGAAAAGCTACGAGCGGCGGTGACAGACCGCTATGGCGCCGAAGTGATGGTTGAATTCTGCATGCGTTACGGCAATCCGTCGACCGAAAGCGTGGTGCGGCGCATGGTCGATGCCGGCTGCGAGAAGATCGTGTTCCTTCCACTTTATCCGCAATATGCGGGTGCCACCTCGGCCACCGCCAATGACCAGTTTTTTCGTGCGCTGATGAAAGAGAAACGCCAGCCAGCAGTACGAATCGTGCCGGAGTATTACGACCACCCTCTTTACATCGAGGCGCTGGCACAATCGGTGGAGCGCGTCTATTCGACGCTCGACCATCGTCCGGATGTACTCGTCGCGTCCTATCACGGCATGCCGAAACGCTATCTGATGGAGGGCGACCCCTATCATTGCCAGTGCCAGAAGACCTCAAGGCTGCTGCGCGAGCGGCTGGGCTGGGGAGCGGATGCAATCGACACGACCTTCCAGTCGGTCTTCGGTCCCGAAGAATGGCTCCGGCCCTATACGGTCGAACATGTCGCTGAACTGGCGAAGGCGGGCAAGAAGAACATTGCCGTGATGTCACCTGCGTTTTCGGCCGATTGCATCGAAACGCTGGAAGAAATTCAGGGCGAAATACGCGAGGCGTTCGAACATGCAGGCGGCGAAAGCTTCACCTATATTCCCTGCCTGAACGATGACGACGCCCATATAACCGCTCTCATGGCTGTTCTGGGCGACAATCTGGCGGGCTGGATCGGCTAACCGGTCCACGTATCAGAAAATCAAAAAAAAAGGCGGTGGATGAACCACCGCCTTTTCTATTGGGACCGATGTCCGAATTAGTTGCTGGCAGCAGCAGCGATCAGGATGAGCGCCAGAACGGCGACAACGACGCCAGCGGACGAGGAGGACGACGCCTCTTCGACAACCGGGGTCGGTTCCATGACCGGCTCAGCCATGCCACCGGCGACGGCGGCAGTAGCAGCAACAGAAAGGGCAGCGGCAAGCGCGAGCTTTTTCATTTACTTATCTCCATTTTTACCGGGCGAAATTTATTGAGGTCCGCCACGGCATACAGTCTTCACCTCGTATCATCCAGTAGCCCACAAGGTTCGGAATATGCAACCTGCGTCAATCTGAACAACTAAAGGTTTCCCGACTTTCGTCAAATAAGCAACACTTGCGTGCCAACCTGCGCGAATGAAAAGAGTTCTTCGATGTGTTCGTTGTACAAGCCGATGCATCCGTTGGATGATCTGCGGCCGATTTTTCGCGTGTCGTGAGTGCCGTGAATCCGGTAATACTGCCACGACAGGTACAGCGCATGCGTGCCAAGCGGATTGTCCGGCCCGGGGCCGACATAGTCAGGCCATTCGGGATTGCGCAGCTTCATTGCCGGGGTCGGGCGCCATTCCGGGCCCACCACCTTGCGCACGACGGATGTCCGGCCACGACGGGTCAGATCCTCGGTCAGCGGCACGGATGTCGGAAACAGCTTGTAGATTGATTCGTCGGCCGACCAGTAGTGCAAGGCGCGTGACGTTGTATCGACCAGAATCGCGCCCCCGTTCAGGTTGCTGAAATAGGGTTGCCACTGAAGCGAGCGAAAGCTGGAGATATTGCGGCGGATATTGTGGCCGGGATCGGCCTCAACTTCCGTTGTATTCGCGCCGGACTGGGCCAGAGCCGGCAGAGCAAGGGACGTCCCGAAGGCCGCGGCTGTGCCCAGGACTGTACGGCGGGTCATTTTGTTAGACGGATCGAAGCTCATCCTCATTTACCTTCGTATTGGCGCTTGTTGTGCGCGAACCGGAATCGCCCCGACAATAAGCGTCTTCTCAGCCATTCTCAATTCACGCTCACGTCACGGGGCAGAACTTGCGTGGCGTTGGCGTAACAACGCCGAACCCTGATAAGTTGGCGTTTGAACAGCCGCGCCAGAGCCTGTAAAGGACGGCACTGCACCAATTTTGGGGTATGCCTCTCATGATACGTCTTTCCGGGTTTCTGTTCGTTGCCGCGCTGATCCTTTCGGGTTGCGCCGCCCCGCCGCCACAGCTTGGACCCGATGGTCGCCCGCTGCCGAAGGCGTACAAGATCGGTGCCGCGGATGAGGGCCGCATTACCTATTCCATGATCGATGGCATCAACGCCCTGCGCGCGGCGAAGGGCGTTCCCCCAGTAACGCTAAACTCCCAGCTAACGGCCGCCGCCGCGACCCATTCGCGCGACATGGCGGTGCAAAACCGGCCCTGGCATTTCGGTTCGGACGGATCGTCCCCGATCCTGCGGGTCCAGCGCACCGGCTATACTGGCCGAATGCTCGGCGAGAATATTTCCGAGACCTATGAGACAGAGGTCGAAACCTTGTCGGCCTGGATGGAGCTGCCCGATACGCGCGCCGTGGTCCTTGATCCCGCAGCCCGGGATGCAGGCTTTGCCTGGTATCAGGAACCCAACGGCAAGATCTGGTGGACGCTGGTCACTGGCGGCTAACCAGAGCGTTTCGCGGTCGGACCGGAGCGATAAGTGTGAGAATTTGAATGAAAAAGTTCGAACTCTTATTCACTAAAACACGAAACGCTATACTTGATCCAAAAGGAAATTGGGCGGCCGTTGGCCGCCCTTTTCATGGGTAGATATAGATCGGCGTACCAACGCGGACCATGGAATAGATTTCTTCCATCTCGCGGTCCTTCACGGCGATGCAACCAGCCGTCCAATCCTTGCCGCGCCCTTTGTGTTTGCGGGCCCGGCCGTGGATGAAGATATCACCGCCCGGCCGCTTGCCCTGCGATTCGGCGAATTCGACGTCGCGCCTGTTGGGATAGGAAATGCCGATTGACAGGTGGAAACTGCTGTTCGGGTTTTGTCGGTCGATCAAATAAGCCCCCTCGGGCGTCTTTTGATCGCCTTCGAATTGCTTCGGCCCGATCGGATTGCCGCCAAGACCGATCTTGTAGCTTTTCAGCGCTTTGGTGCCATTTATCAGATGCAACTTGCGCTCGCCCTTGAAGATGACGATGCGCGTGACTTCCGGACCGCGATAGGTCCGGAATTTCGATCCGCAGCCCGCAAGCCCCGCCAGGGCGGCCATGGCCACGAAACCTCTGCGATTGAACATGCCTGCTGTCCCTGCCCGTTTCGTCGGTTTTCCTCCTTCTACACCGAACCCGGACGCGCCGGAAGTAGGCAGATTTCCGCTCACGTGATGGTGAGTCAGAGGGCAAACCGGGCGACGAGTTCGACATGCGTAGACCACCGAAACTGGTCGACAACCTGCACCCAGTCGATGCTGTATCCGACCCCGGTGAGAAGACGCGCGTCTCGGGCGAACGTCACCGGATTGCAGGAGACGGCGACGATGACCGGGACCCGCGCCGCCGCCAGTTCCTGTGTCTGGGCCTCGGCACCAGCACGGGGCGGATCGATGACGATGGCATCGAAACGCTTCAGTTCATCCGGCATCAGCGGGCGGCGGAACAGGTCGCGTGTCTCGGTCGTGACCCGATGCAAGCCCGTCGCCCTACGCCATCCGGCATCGAGGGCCGCGAGCATCGCCGCGTCACCTTCGACCGCGTGCACTTCGGCCTGTTCTGCGAGCGGCAGGGCGAAAGTGCCGGATCCTGCGAAAAGGTCCGCGATCCGGCTGGCATCGCCGACCGCCTCCCGAACGGCGGCGACAAGCACGGCCTCCCCATCCGCCGTCGCCTGCAGGAAGGCTCCGGCGGGTGGCACGACCACGGCCTGACCAAAGCGTTGCGCCGCGGGTCGACGGTTGGCGACGGGCTCGCCATCCCATGTCAACCGGGCGAGGTCCGCCTGTTCGGCCAGCTGCGCAAGATCGGAAAACAGGCTCTGTTCCAGCGGTTTTCCACCCGAAACCGCCAGATCCGTGCCGCCCTCGGTCTGTGTCACAGTCAGCGCCAGTTCGCCCTTCCGCGAAGCGCCAAGCATCGTAACGTCAGCCAAATACGGCAAGGTGGCCATCAGGTCGGGATGCAGAAGCCGGCAGCTCGGTACCTCGACAATCGTACCCGAGGCACGGCCGTGAAAGCCTACCAGAGCCCCCTTCTTCGTCCGCCGTCCGGCAAGTGTGGCGCGACGGCGCGACTGCGGGGCAGAAGTCATGACAGGACGGAACGGTGCCTCCAGCCCCTGTGCTGCAAGCGCGGTTTGCACCACGTCAACCTTCCAGCCTGCAACGAAATCATCTGAAGCATGCATCAGGGCACAGCCGCCACAGGCGCGGTAATGCGGACAGGACGGTTTCACACGATGGGGCGAGGGTTCCACGATCTTCGGGCTGGCCATACGGCCGTTCGCAACGTCGTCTTCGACCACCTCGCCCGGAAGGGCCATTGGCACGAAGACGGGACCCGGCGCGATGCCGTCGCCAAGATGGCCAAGCCGTTCGATGGTCAGCTTCACTCGGCCGCCTCTTCGACGCAAATGAAGCCGCCCGACTGCCGGTCCCAGTAGCGGGCGTAAAGCCCGCCCTTTGCCAGCAATTCGGAATGGCTGCCTTCCTCGACGATCCGGCCCTGATCGAGAACCACGATCCGGTCCATCTCGGCGATGGTCGACAGGCGGTGGGCGATGGCCAGAACCGTCTTGCCCTCCATCACCCGGTGAAGCGCGCCCTGCACTTGCGCCTCGACCTCGCTGTCCAAGGCCGAAGTCGCCTCATCCAGCACCAGAATCGGCGCATCCTTCAGAAAGGCGCGGGCGAGCGCGATGCGCTGGCGCTGGCCGCCCGACAGCTTGACGCCGCGTTCGCCGAGATAGGCGTCATAGCCCTTGCGGCCCTTGTGGTCCTGAAGCCCATGGATGAACTCATCCGCCTCGGCGGCCTTTGCCGCGGCGACCATCTCCTCCTCGCGCGCATCGGGACGGCCATAGAGGATGTTGTCCCGCGCCGTGCGGTTGAACATCGCGGTTTCTTGGGTGACCATTGCGACCTGACGACGCAAGGATTCCTGTGTCACGTCCCGCACGTCGCGGCCATCGACCAGAACCCGCCCTTCTTCGGCATCATAGAGCCTGAGAAGAAGTGCCACGAGCGTCGACTTGCCCGCACCCGACGCACCCACGATACCGATCTTTTCGCCCGGATGGATCGTCAGGTTCACCCCG
>JAUIDM010000277.1 GCA_030428915.1 Alphaproteobacteria bacterium
TCGCGCGCATCAGGGCCTCGGACATCCTGCTTCTGGACGCCAACGATCCGGAAACGCTCAATTCGCCTGACGCGCCCGATCCGACGGCCTGGGGGCTGCATGGGTCGATCCACCGCCGCTGCCCGCATGCGCGCTGCGTCATGCATGTGCATTCAATCTTTTCCACCGTGCTCGCGTCGCTCGCCGACAGCACCCTGCCGCCGATCGATCAGAACACTGCGACCTTCTACAACCGCTACATCGTCGACGACCATTACGGCGGCCTCGCCTTCGAGGCCGAGGGCGAGCGCTGCGCGGCGGCGCTGAGCGATCCCGCGAAGAAGGTGATGATCATGGGCAACCACGGCATCCTGGTCCTCGGCAAGGATGTCGCCGACACCTTCAACCGGCTCTACTATTTCGAGCGCGCTGCCGAGACCTATATCCGAGCCCTGCAGACAGGCCAGAAGCTACGCGTGCTCAGCCACGAGATCGCCGAGAAGACGGCCGCCGAACTCGACGACTATCCCGATCAGGCCGAGCGCCACCTCGCCGAGCTGCGCGCCATTCTCGACGAGGAAGGCTCAAACTACGCAAGCTGAGATGCGTGCCGGGCATTTGTTTCGTGTTTGGCCGCAATGCCGTCCACGGGGCGGATTGTTGATGCCTTATGTCTGCGACAACGAACGAATTGTACCCCGACCCGCAACGATCTACTCTGCGGGCGGATGGGGTGTTTGGGTCCGGGATGCGTTGGGCGTATCCGGACGATTTCCGGGGATTAAGTCATGACGATTTGGGTAGGCTCCACCGGGGACGATCTGTTTCCCGGCACGACTGGACTGGACAACACGGGCGTGGACGTCCTGCGGGGCCACCAGGGCAACGACACCATATTCGGCGGCGCCGGCGATGACCGGCTGGTTGGCGGGCTGGACGATGGCTCGGGCTCGAGCGGTGACGACGAGCTTTATGGCGAGGCGGGCAACGATTACCTCATCGGTGACGATGGCAATGACACGCTCGACGGCGGGGCCGATACCGATGAAGCGGGATATGAGAAGGCGACGCAGGCCGTAACCGTCGACCTGGTCGCCGGGACCGCTGCGGCAGGCGCCTACGGCACCGATACCCTGATTTCAATCGAAGGCGTGCGCGGATCGTCCCATAACGACACGATGATCGGCGATGCGGCGGACAATTTCTTCCGCGGCATGGGCGGTGACGACAGCCTTGACGGTGGGGCCGGCATCGACTGGGTCTATTACGACCGCGATCTGTTTGCCGGCGGCAGCGCCGGCGTGACGATCGACCTCGGCGCCGGAACGGCCGTCGATGGATTCGGCGATAACGACACGCTGATCAGCATTGAAAATGCCCGCGGCACCTTTGGCGTCGACGCCATTACCGGCAGCGATGCCGACAATCACCTCGAGGGGCTAGGCGGCGACGATACGATGGCAGGCGGCCTCGGTCACGACAGTCTCGACGGCGGTGGCGACAATGACAGCCTCAGCGGCGGTGACGGAAATGATACGCTGATCGGCGGAGGTGGCACCGACACGCTGCACGGCGGCTCGGGCAGCGACTGGGTTGCCTACGATGGCGATCTGGCTGCCGGCGGCGCCCTTGGTGTGACGGTCGATCTGGCCGCCGGGACGGCCACCGATGGCTTCGGCGGCACCGATACTCTGACCAGCATCGAGAACGCCCGCGGCACCGATACCGGCGATTCCCTTGGTGGCGATGACGGCGGCAATCATCTTCAGGGCCTCGGGGGTGACGATACACTGGCGGGCGGTCTTGGTGACGACCTGCTCGACGGCGGTGCCGACAATGACCTGCTGGATGGCGGGGACGGCATCGACACGCTGTCCGGCGGGGACGGGGACGATACGCTCCTGGGGCAATCGGGCAATGATGTGCTCTATGGCGGTGCGGGGAATGACCTGATCCGCGGCGGTTATGACCGGGATACGATCGATGGGGGCGATGGCGACGACCTGCTCGACAGCGGCCGTGCAGATGACGTGGTCCATGGCGGCGATGGCAACGATACGATCAAGGGCGCGAGTGGCTACGACACGCTTCGGGGCGGTGCGGGCGACGACCGGATCGAAGGAAGCACCGGGCGCGACGCCCTCTACGGCGATGACGGCAATGACAGGCTCAGCGGCAATACCGACCGCGACCGGCTGTACGGCGGCGATGGCGATGACAGTCTGCATGGCGGATCAGGCAAGGACCGGCTGACTGGCGGACTTGGCGATGATACGCTGGCCGGCGGCCGCGATGCGGATGTGTTCATCTTCAAGTCCCTGACAGGCGGCGAGGAAGATCTGATCACGGATTTCAAGAACGGGGCAGACGTGATGTGGCTCTACGGGGTGTCGGGTTCGAGCAAGTCGGCCAAGTTCGCCGCGCTCGATATCTCGAAAGTGTCGGGCGGGGTCGAGATCGAGTATAACGGCCATGTCATCACGCTCGACGGCGTCAAGATCGGCGATATCGACAAGGGCGATTTCGTCTTCCTGTGACCCCGACCGGAGGCCGATGGCGCTTGTCGCGGCTGCGGCTGACAGGATTGAGCCCTTAGCGGAAGCGGTTGAGAAACCTTTTGAAGACTGAAGGAGGAGTGTCTTCTGGGGGCGTTTCGGAATTGCGATAAGAGGTCCAAACTGCGCCTTCGGAAACATAGGTTGCTGAGCTCGGGTGCGGCGCAAACGTTGTGAGATTGCGAGCCTTCAGTGCGCGCGAGGCCTGCTCCCTAATCTCACTCCAAAAGGCAGATTGGTCTAGTGCCTCATCTGTCCAATACTCAGAAACACCTGATTTACTTAGGATATGTGCGTCCAACCTCTCGAGATCAGCATGTTCAATCTGAGTTGTTTGTTTGTAACTCGAGTACGCGTCACCGAAGTCCAAAACTAACTCGTCGGCAACAACCGCGAAGCTCGGATAAAGCTCACGCTGACTGTTCGCTTCTTGCGCGAGTGCTCGAAGGCACCAAATGACGTCTGCACTTAGCTCCACTTCCATGATCATTGGATAGTGGCTTTGCTGAGAGAAGGCAAAGTCAACTCCGTCCCGCAAAACCGATTCTCACAACGGTTCCGATCCAGCGCCCTTGACCCCGAAAGCCGCATCCAGCAGCGCGCGGCTTTCGGCGTCGAACAGGCCGCACGTTTCGCGCAGGCTCAGATAGGTCTGCCGGGCCTCCTCTGACTGGACGACGCCGAATTCCTGCATCACCGCGCCAAGGTCGCTGGCCTGTTTTTCGATCTCGCCGATCCGCATCTGGGCATAGGTTGTCAGGATGTGGTTGATCCGCGCCTGATAGCCCTTGCCCATGGCGCGGAACAGCTTCGCCACGCTGGCATCGAGGCGGAGCGTGATCTTCACCTTCTCCTCCTCGCAGTCGATATCCTCCTCGACCGTGGCCCAGGCTTCTGGCACCCGTTCCTGCACCCGCCACCACAGGCTCTCGTCATCGCCGAACCCCTGAAGGTGGCGCGCCAGCCTTGCACGGGCCAGCCGGGCGGTGCGGGTCTGGACAAAGCGGCGGGGCGGTTCGGCAGGGCGGGGCGTGGCGGGGTCGGTCATGGTCGGGGCTCCTTGCGGCCGGATCAGCCTCACCCGGACGGGTAAAGACCGGCCGAACGGGGCGTGCGGTCCTGCCATACGTTCTGCCGACGCAAGGCTGACCGGGTGCCGACGGGCGCCCGCCTTGCGAATCCACCGGGCAGGGGCTATATCGGCATCCGAGAGGTTGGCGCGGGCGAGCGCCTCGCCAACCCGGTCAGGTCCGGAAGGAAGCAGCCGTAACGAGCCCCGCTTGGGTCGTTGTCCAGCCTCTCACCCTCGATGACCCGCCCGTAAAGGAGTCGAACATGGCAGAGCTTGTTTCCCTCCGGGCCGGGGCTTACTGAGACCACCGATCTGCCCCGCCCATCCCGACATTCCCCGCCCGCAGCGCAGTCTGCCGGGCCAAGATATCGGTTTGCCAAGAGGGCAGAACATTGAACCTGAATTCCCAATCCCTTGCCGGCCTCGGATGGTCGGCGGACTTCCTGCGCCAGCTCGATGCGGATGAGCTGGACCGTCTGAAACCGGCCCGCGTCACAGGCGTCCATCGCGACCGCCTGACCTCCCTCTCTGAGGCGGGACCGCATTTCCTGACCCTGCCGCCGGACCTCTCCGCAGGCGATGTCGCAGTAGGCGACTGGGTCCTTGCCGATCCCGAAACGGGCCGTGCAATTCGGTTACTTGACCGGAAAACAAGGATTTTCCGACGCGCGGCCGGCGACGTATCGCGCGAACAGCTGATCGTGGCCAATGTCGATACGGTCTTTCTGACCACCTCCTGCACCGAGGAATTCAACGAGGCGCGGCTGGAGCGCTATCTTGCCCTTGCCCATGCGGGCGGCATTCCTCCGGTCTTCGTTCTCACCAAGGCCGACAGGACGGACGACCCCGAGGCCTATCTTGACCGGCTCCGCGCTATCGCGCCGTCTGTGCCCGCCGTCCTTCTGAACGCCAAGTCGCCCGGCGCGGTGGAGGCTCTGCGCGACTGGTGCGGGCCGGGCCGGACGGTCGCCTTTCTCGGCATGTCGGGGGTCGGCAAATCGACGCTCGCCTCTGCTCTCACGGGTATCGACCTTGATACGGGCGAGGTGCGCGAGGACGACATGAAAGGCCGTCACACCACGACCGCGCGCGAGATGCACGCGATCCCGGGTGGCGGCTGGCTGATCGACACGCCGGGCATGCGGGAACTGAGGCTGTCTGACATGGCCGATGGCATAGACGAGGCCTTTGCCGAAATCACCGACCTGGCCACCGAATGCCGATTCCGCGACTGCACCCACGGGCCCGAACCGGGCTGCGCTGTTCAGGCGGCGATCGGGGCGGGAACGATCGATGCGGCCCGTCTTGACCGCTGGAAAAAGCTGAGGGCAGAAGATGCCGCCCATGCGGCATCGGCCGCCGAGAAGCGGCGTCGCGGCAGGGCGTTTTCCAAGATCGTGAAGCAGGCCAAGAAGGTCAAGCGGCCGGACTGAACGCACCCGCCCATCACCCCTCCCCGCATCGGGGAGGGGCGTTGCATGACCTGACCATCCAATCTTCACGCCATACGGTATTCTTGTTTTGATTATACAATCATATCGGTCATCACTGAGTCCGCCGCGCCACCCTTGACCCGTAAAACGTGCATTTCGTTACCATTTACTTTCGCGCAAAGCTGCGCCGCCCTACCGTCTGCGAAGGGAAATCGCCCGTAAAGCGGCGATACCGGAGGCAGGCAAATGGCAACCATCGTCGTCACGACGGCGGGGCAGACCGTCATGGTGACGAACAACGACACCGTGATTATCGACATTCCCGGTGGCGGGGATGTCACCATCGTCGCGGACCCGTCCGTGAAGGTGAAGAAACTCGCCGTGCGTTTTGTCGATGACAACCAGGCGGATACGGTCAAGATCGACCTTCACACCTTCTCGGAAAAGAACCTGCATATCGACATCTGGGATTATGATCCCAGCGATACGGTCATGCTGCTTGGCGGGTTCAACAAGCAGGTCGATCCGCTGCATCCGGATCTTTTCGACTTCAACTATATCGGCTCTACAGGTGCGACCTTCAATGGCGAGGTCCGGGCCCGCGACAGGGGTGAAAACGACTTCAACGCCACCCCGCAACCGGTGATCATCTGTTTTGCGGAAGGCAGCGTGATCGAGACCTCGCTTGGCCCGCGCCGGGTTGAAACGATCCGCGAAGGCGACCTGGTGGTCACG
>JAUIDM010000278.1 GCA_030428915.1 Alphaproteobacteria bacterium
GGAAGGAACTGGCCGAGCATCTGATGCTGCTGGACCTTGGCCGAAACGATGTGGGACGCGTGGCGAAGATCGGCACGGTCCATCCGACCGAAAAGTTCATCATCGAACGCTACAGCCATGTCATGCATATCGTCTCGAACGTCGTGGGCGAGTTGAGTCCGGACCACGACGCGTTGTCCGCCCTTCTCGCGGGCCTGCCCGCGGGCACCGTATCGGGCGCTCCGAAGGTACGGGCGATGGAAATCATCGACGAGCTTGAGCCGGAAAAGCGTGGCATCTACGGGGGTGGCGTGGGGTACTTCGCCGCCAATGGCGAGATGGATATGTGCATCGCTCTCAGGACGGCCGTGGTAAAGGACCAAAAGCTCTACATCCAGGCAGGCGGCGGAGTGGTCTATGACAGCGACCCCGAGGCCGAGTTCCAGGAAACTGTGAACAAGTCGAAGGCCCTGAAGGCCGCCGCCGAGGATGCCGGGCTGTTCGTGCGGCGCGGCAATTCCTGAGGTCGGGTCTCCGGCTGGGCCGGGCTATTGCCCGGCTTGGATCATCATCGCAGAGACCGGCGCGACCATCGTCTCCTTCGCACCCGACGCGACCCAGTCGCTAAGCGCCGCGACCGTTTCCACGCTGGCCTCAGCCACCACCAGAACCTGACCCGTCCGCGCCGCCTCGAAGGCCGCCCGGTCCAGATAGCGCAGCATGGTCAGGCGCGTTTCACCCCGTGCATCGAGCTCACGGTAGACGACAGCGCTCGGCACATCCTTGCTCTCGGCCGCCTGCCGTGCCGGATTCAGGCCGCGGTCATAGGTGATCAGCCCGCGCCCGTCCGAACCCAGAAGGGCCACGACATGCTGTGCGGCGCGGCGATCGCTCTGAAACGGTGCATCGGGCGCGCCGATGATCGCGACCGCCTCCGGCAAGGTCTGCGTGAAAGACTGATAACTGACTTCCATATCCGATGCCGTCGCGCCCTCGGGCAATTCGGGGACAAGGATGGCGATCTCCAGACCGGCGGCGCGCAGAGCCGCGGCCCGCTCCGCCGCATCCGCGCGTGTCGGATCGATCGCGACAGTAACGGGCCGCATGATCGCGGCCAGTTCCTCGGCCGGCACGCCACCCGATCCCGGGTCGGTCAACACCACGCCGACTAATGGCAGACCGTCCGGGTTGTCGACTGCGACCGCATAGCGTTGGATTGCGGGCAGATCGCCACTGTCGGGCGAAATCTCCGGCTCGGCCACGGCCTCGGCGGCGGGGTCTTGGTCAGCATCACCGCTGATGCTCGGCGGACGGTTGATCCGCACCCCGGACGCGCCGGCAAAGCCCGGCTGCGGGCCGGCGTCGGACCCGATGCGGGGCTGAACGCCGATACCGATGATTGTCGGTTTGCGGTCGCCGCCGTCAGTCTCGGTCTCCGCCAAAACCTCCGGCAGCGATTCCTCCTCGACGGCAGCCTCTTCTTCCGGTGAAAGTTCGGGCTCTTCGGCGGGGCTGACGTCGGTCACGTCCACTTCCGTTGTTTCCTCCTCGGCGGCGGGAAGCGGTTCGGCCATGTCCATGGCCGGTTGCGCATCGGGCGCGGCCTGCTCCGCCGCCTCAATCGCTGGCAAGGCAGGTGCGGGTTCGGGTGCAAGCGAGAGAGCCGCGTCCGCGTCCACACCCGGACCCAGTTCAGGGGCCGCCGCTTCAGCCGTCGGCGGAACCGGAACCATTTGCTTGGCCGCGGGCACCTCGGCCAGGGCGTCCGGTGCAGATATCTCAGGCGATGGAATCATTTCGGGTGCGGCGGTCTGCCCTTCCGGCAATCCGGCGGGCGTCACTTCGGGCAGGTCGGGTGCGGTCTCGGCCGCGGGCGCCTCGACCACCGGGGCGTCCATGCTTGCCGGCGCGGCTTCGGCCGCCGGCAGGACCGGATCCTCATCTGGCCGCTCGCGCGTGAACTCGGATCCGGCGGGCGCATCGACAACCGGCGCCTCGGGTTGGGTATCGGCTGGATCGGACGCCATGGCCAGCTCGGTCCCGGCCGCAGGCTCTGCGACAGTCGCAGGCTCGGACTCCGCCATGGCGTCGGGGGCGACGACCGGCTCCGTGCTCTCGACAGTCTCGGTGACCGCTTCCGGTACGTTTTGTTCCGGTTCGACGAGGGCCGCGTCGCTCATCGCGTCGACCGCCTCGGTTGCATTATCTGCCGCGCCCAGCGGTGGCGCCATCAGCGACACAACCGAAAGCCCTGACACGCTGACAAGCGAACCGGTCAGCAACCCCAAGAAAAGACCTTTGCCCACGTCTGCCTCCGACGCCTCAATCCTGCGGTCCGGGGCGTATCTTGCCTTGACCCCGCCGCACTGCTCTGACCATGTATAGCCCGACACGCGGGCGCGATCACCCCCCGATTGCACCTGCCATCCGCGAAGGTTCGCCTATGTTGCTACTGATCGATAACTACGACAGCTTTACGTACAATCTCGTGCATTATCTGGGCGAGTTGGGTGCCGA
Source organism: Alphaproteobacteria bacterium (assembly GCA_030428915.1). Taxonomy (GTDB): domain Bacteria; phylum Pseudomonadota; class Alphaproteobacteria; order Rhodobacterales; family Rhodobacteraceae; genus Albidovulum. The sequence goes on from JAUIDM010000278.1 coordinate 2,497, forward strand.
TGTCGTCGTGCACAGGAATGACGCGCTGAACGTGCAGGAGGCGATGGCGCTGAAGCCCTCTGCCATCGTGTTGTCGCCCGGGCCCTGCACCCCCGATCAGGCGGGGATCTGTCTGGCCCTGACCGAAGCGGCGGCCGAGACGAAAACCCCGCTCCTTGGCGTGTGCCTCGGCCATCAGACCATCGGACAGGCTTTTGGAGGCAAGGTCATCCGCTGCCATGAGATCGTGCATGGCAAGATGGGCGCGATGCATCATGCGGGCAAGGGCGTCTTTGCGGGCCTGCCCTCGCCTTTCGAGGCGACGCGCTATCACTCGCTGGTCGTGGAACGCGAAAGCCTGCCCGACTGCCTGGAGGTCACGGCCTGGCTGGAGGACGGCACGATCATGGGGCTGCGTCACAAGACGCTGCCGATCGAAGGCGTACAGTTCCACCCGGAATCGATCGCCTCCGAACACGGACATGCCATGCTGAAGACTTTCCTTGACGGCGCGGGCGTGTCCTTGACGGTTCCGGCATGAGCACCGATATCCGCCCGCTTATCGGCCTTGCTGCCGACCGCCCGCTAACGCGGGAAGAGGCTGAGGACGCGTTCGAGGCCTTGTTCGATGGTGCCGCGACACCAAGCCAGATGGGCGGGCTCCTGATGGCCTTGCGTACGCGGGGTGAAACGGTCGACGAGATCGCCGCCGCAGCCCGCGTCATGCGGGCGAAATGCCACAAGGTCCGAGCGCCGGAAGGCGCGATGGATATCGTAGGCACGGGTGGCGACGGCAAGGGAACCCTGAATATTTCGACCGCGACGGCCTTCGTCGTGGCCGGCGCGGGCGTGCCGGTGGCCAAACACGGCAACCGCAACCTGTCCTCGAAATCGGGTGCGGCCGACGCGTTGACGCAGATGGGCGTCAACGTGATGATCGAGGCCGAGGCCGTTGAAAAGGTTCTGGAACGCTGCGGCATCGCCTTCATGATGGCGCCGATGCATCACCCTGCGATCCGCCATGTCATGCCTACGCGGGCGGAACTTGGAACGCGGACTGTCTTCAACCTGCTTGGCCCACTGACCAACCCGGCAGAGGTCAAACGGCAACTCACCGGGGCGTTTTCGCGGCACTGGATCCGTCCGATGGCCGAAACGCTGGCCGCGCTCGGCTCTGACCGCGCCTGGCTGGTCCATGGCTCGGACGGGACCGACGAATTGTCGATCGCTGGGATAAGCTGGGTCGCGGCGCTGGAAGACGGCGCTGTCAGGGAGTTCGAACTGCACCCCGAAGAGGCGGGCCTGCCCGTCCACCCCTTCGACGCGATCATGGGCGGTAGTCCAGAGGAGAATGCAAACGCCTTTCGCGCACTCCTCGCCGGCGAAAAGGGCGCCTATCGCGATGCCGTCCTCCTCAATGCCGCCGCCGCTTTGGTCGTGGCGGGCAAGGCCGGGGCGTTGCGGGACGGGGTTTCAATGGCCGCCGAGAGTATCGATTCGGGCGCGGCCAAGGCCAAGATCGAGGCGCTGGCAGCGGCCTCTCAGGCGGCATGATTCCCGAAACCTGGTCGCACCTGCCCTTCTTCACGCGGGATTGGCCACGGATCGAGGCGGCGCTGGCGACGGAAACACGGGCAATCCTGCCTCCTGCTGCACAACGGTTCGCCGCGCTCGACCTGACGTCGCCTGACCAGGTACGGGTTGTAATCCTCGGGCAAGATCCGTATCCGACGCCCGGACACGCCCACGGACTGGCCTTTTCGGTTGAGCCCGGCGTGCGCCCCCTGCCCCGTTCATTGGGTAATATCTACAAAGAGTTACATGACGACCTTGCGATCTCACGTCTGAATGGCGATCTGCGCGGCTGGGCACGCCAAGGCGTTCTACTGCTGAACACGTCACTCTCCGTGCCTGCCGGCGAGGCGGGTGGCCATGCAAGGCTCGGCTGGCAGAAATTGGCGGAAGAGGTTCTGTCCGAGGTTTCCGCCACGCCTTGCGCCTTCCTCCTCTGGGGAGGACATGCGCAGAAACTCCGCCATCGTATCCGTCCCGACGACCATCTGGTGATCGAAACCGCGCATCCTTCGCCCCTCTCGGCGCGGCGCGGCTTTTTCGGCTCGCGCCCCTTCAGCCGGGTCAATGACTGGCTGGCAGCGCGGGGAGAGGCGCCGGTCGATTGGGGCGCTTGAGCTGCAGGCGTGGGTTTCCCACCCCCGCACCCCCGGGAGGTATTTGGAAACGGAAGAAGGAAGGGCTTTTCGGAGCACTACGCGGCGGGTAAGAGGAAGCATGGATATTCTCGACAAGATCAAGGCCTACAAGCTGGAGGAAGTTGCCGCGGCGAAAGCGCTGCTGCCTTTGGCGGAGGTGGAGGCGGCGGCCCGGACTGCGGATGCACCGCGCGGATTTGCGGCGGCGTTGCGGCGGGCCTCGGCGACCGGATACGGGCTGATCGCTGAAATCAAGAAGGCGAGCCCCTCCAAGGGTTTGATCCGCGCCGATTTCGACCCGCCTGCTCTGGCCCGGGAGTATGAGGCCGGTGGTGCCACCTGCCTGTCGGTCCTGACCGACACGCCTTCGTTTCAGGGCGCACCGGAATACCTGACAGCAGCGCGCGCGGCGGTGGCGCTGCCCGCGTTGCGCAAGGATTTCATGTACGATCCCTATCAGGTCGCCGAGGCGCGGGCCTGGGGGGCGGATTGCATCCTGATCATCATGGCTTCGGTATCTGACGCGCAGGCGGCGGAACTGGAGGATGCGGCCTTCGGCTGGGGCATGGATGTTCTGCTCGAGGTCCATGACGGACCGGAGCTGGCGCGCGCGTTGCGCTTGAAATCGCCGCTGGTCGGGATAAACAACCGTAATCTCAAGACGTTCGATGTCACACTTGAGACCACGCGGATGCTTGCGCCGTTGATCCCTGCGGACCGGCTTGTCGTCTGCGAAAGCGGGCTGTTCACGCCCGCCGATCTTGCGGAAATGGCGGCGGTCGGCGCCCGGACCTTCCTCATCGGCGAAAGCCTCATGCGGCAGGCGGACGTGGCGGCAGCCACACGCGCCATTCTCGCCGATCCGGTGGAGGTCTGAACATGGCGCTGACGCATTTCGACGATGACGGGCGCGCGCATATGGTCGATGTGTCCGGAAAGTCCGTAAGCGACCGAGTTGCGGTCGCGGAGGGTTTCGTGCGCATGAAGCGCGAAACGCTGGATCTGGTCATTGCGGGCACTGCAAAGAAGGGTGATGTTCTGGGTGTGGCACGGCTTGCGGGCATCATGGG
>JAUIDM010000279.1 GCA_030428915.1 Alphaproteobacteria bacterium
GGGCCGCGCCCGGCAGTGGGCGGCTGTCGAGCAGCCCTGCTGCCCTGAGTTCCTTCAACCCTGGAAGGTCGCGCGCGGACTCAAGGCCGAAATGATCGAGGAATGTCTGGGTGACGACATAGGTCACCGGCCGCCCCGGCGTCATCCGCCGCCGTCCGAACCGGATCCATTCCAGTTCCAGAAGCTGATCCACCGTGCCCCGGCTGACGGCTACACCCCTGATCTCCTCAATCTCGGCCCGTGTCGCGGGCTGGTGATAGGCGATGATTGCAAGGGTTTCGATGGCCGCCCGTGACAGCTTGCGCGTCTCCGTCGTTTCCTTCTGCATCAGGAAACCAAGATCGGGCGCGGTGCGCATCGCCCAGGCATCGCCCACCTTGACGACCCGGACCCCCCGCCCCTCATAGCGTTTCCTCAGATGCACCAAAGCCTCGGCAGGATCGGCGCCGTGGGGCATGCGCGCCTCCAGCTCTGCCACCGTGACGGGGTCGGCCGAGGCAAAGAGGATCGCCTCCACCATCCGCTCCTGCTCGGCGATGGGGGGCGCCTCGAACAGGCTTTTCTCGGCGGATTTGCCGTCTGCGGTTCCGGTGTCGGTCACGTCTCTTTCCGTCTGATGGCGATCGGCGCAAAAGTGTCTGTCTGCTTCAATTCGATCCGGCCCTGTTTGGCAAGTTCCAGTGAAGCCGCAAAGGTCGAGGCGGTGGCCGATCGCCGCCGTGCGGGATCGGCGGTCCAGCCATCGGGCAGATAGACCGACAGATCGGTCCAGTCACCAGCGAATCCAATCAGGCCGCGCATCCGCTCCAGCGCCTGCTCCATGGTGAACACATGATCCCGGTCCATCGCATAGGGGCGAAACTCATCCCGCGTGCGGATGCGGGCATAGGCCTGCATCAGGTCGAGAAGTGTGGCGGTGTAATACACCTTGCGGACCCGCATGACATCCTCGGGGATGCCGCGGACGAAGAAATCCCGCCCCTTCTGATCGCGCCCCATCAGCCGTGCAGCCACCTCGCGCATCGCCTGAAGCCGCTCAAGCTGGAAAGCGAGATGGGCGGCCAGTTCCTCGCCCGACGGGCCTTCATCCGCGGGGTCCGGCGGCAGAAGCAGCCGGGATTTCAGAAAGGCGAGCCAGGCCGCCATGACGAGGTAATCAGCGGCCAGTTCGATGCGCAGAACCTTGGCCTTCTCAACGAAGACCAGGTATTGCTCGGCCAGCTTCAGGACCGAGATCTTGCGCAGGTCCACCTTCTGCGTGCGCGACAGCATCAGCAGCAGGTCGAGCGGCCCCTCGAACCCCTCGACATCGACAATCAGCGCCTCGGCGGCAAGCCGCTCCGAGACCGATTGCGTGTCCTCTTCGAACTCCTGGCTTTCAGCCATGCACCTGTCCCTTCAGAAGCGCCTCAAATTCGGCCTCCAGAAGGGCGGTGTCAATGGTATCGGGTGCGATCCGGGCCGCGAGCGCCCGTTCCGCCCGCCGGGCGGCCGCATCGCTCATCGGCCCTGCGGCGTCCACGACCTCTTCCGCTTCCGCCCGAACGCCCTTGCAATAGAGTATGATGTCACAGCCTGCGGCAATGCCTGCCGCCGCTCGGTCGCCGAGCGTTCCCGACAATGCCTCCATCGACAGATCGTCTGTCATGAGCAAACCATCAAAGCCGATCCGCTCACGGATGAGCCGGATGACATCCGGCGAAGCGGTGGCGGGCCGGTCGGGATCGACCGCGTCAAAAACGATATGCGCGGTCATGGCCATCGGCAGGTCGGCGAGCGCGGCGAACGGCGCAAAGTCCGTCGCGTCAAGCTCCTCCAGCGACGCCATTACGTGTGGCAGATGCAAATGGCTGTCAACCACTGCACGGCCATGGCCCGGCAGATGTTTCATCACCGGCAGTACACCACCCGAAAGCAGGCCATTGGCTGTGGCGCGCGCAGCCGGGATGACCGTCGCCGCATCCGACCCGAAGCAACGGTTGCGCAGGAATGGATGGGTATCCATCCCGGCAATGTCGCCCGATGGTGCGCAATCGGCGTCGATACCGACCGCGCGTAGTTCATGGGCAATAAGCCGGTACCGCAGCCAGACCGCTCGGTCACGCCCCCGCCCGGATGTTGCGGCCATCTGGTCAAGTGGCGGCAGCCACTCGCGCCAGTGCGGCGCGCGCAGTCTCTGCACCCGCCCGCCTTCCTGATCGACCAGCACCGGCGCATCGCGACCAACGGCTGCCCGCAAATCGCCGGTCAGGCGACGCAACTGTTCGGGATCTTCGACATTGCGTGCGAACAGGATGAAACCGAACGGGTCGGCTTCGCGGAAGAATGCCGCCTCATCGGCATCCAGCACCGGGCCGGACGGCCCGAGGATCGTCGCCGACGACATCAGCGCACCACGGCCGGGACGCATTCGCTGTTTTCGGCCGTCAAGGCGGCACAGAAGCGGCGCGCATCTTCAAGATCGTCAAACCCCTCGACTCGCAATCTGTAGAAAACCTCGCCGCCGGCCTCGGCGGATTCAATCACCCGGCGCTTGCCGTCCATGAGCGCGCCGAACCGGGCGGAGGCCTTGTCCCATTCCAGCCGCGCGGTTGCCTCGTCGGCGTAAGAGCCAATCTGGACAAGCTGCGTCCCGTCATCGAGCGCGCCGACCGCGACATCGACCGTCTGCTGCGGTGCAAGCGCTGCCGCGACTGCTGCTGCGGCGGCTTCGGCCATCAGGTCCACCTCCTCCGCCAGGGCTGGCCTCGGCAGCGGGCGGGGTGAGCTCGACACGCCGGGGATATCGGCAGAGATCGCTTTGACCGCGATGGAAGGGGGCGGTGTCTCCGCCACCAATGGATCGGCGATCGGATCTGCCGGGCCATCGGGCAGCGGTTCGGTCAGGCGCGCCTCGGTGAAATCGGGCGCGGGAACGACATCGCCGGGTGTGGGCGCAGACGCCGACCAGCCGGCCAGATCACCCATCGGCTGGTCGCTGTCATCCAACCCTCCGGCACGCGGCGCAAGCGTCAGCCGGTCGGCCGGATCGCCCGCCGTGCCGTCGGCTGCAATCTCGTTGACCGCGAGCCCCTGATGCAGCGCCAGTTCGCCGCCGGGATTTTCCGGCGCGGTTCTTGCCGGACCTTCCAACGCCTCGATGACCGGAATGCCGCGCACATCGCGCACAGCAAGGTTGTAGGCCCAGACCCCCAGTCCGACGATCAGCGCGGCCGAGGTCATCGCCCCGGCACCGTTCACCAGTTTCTGAAAGCGCGCACCGCGCCCGGTACTATCATCCGGTTCGCGCCGGTCATAGGCGTCGAATTCGTCGAAATCCCAATCCGCCATGCTCTGCCTCGCTCGCCCGGACCTCTCAGGGTCCGGTGTCTTGCCTGCTTCACCCCCCGCGGCGGCGCCTGTGTTCAGCGCATTTCTTCCGCCGGGGTCACGCCAAGGATACCAAGACCGGCGGAAATAACAACGCCTGCGGCCCGTGCGAGTGCGATTTTGGCCTGAGAAACGCCCGCATCGTCCTGCACGAACCGCAAAGATGCGTCCTCATTGCCCCGGTTCCACAGCGCGTGGAGGTCGGAAGAAAGCTCATAGAGGAAAAAGGCCACCCGGTGCGGTTCATGCCCGCGCGCGGCGATCTCGACCAACCGCGGCCATTCGGCGATCTTTTTCGCGAGCCCTATTTCGGCTTCATGCGACAGCAGCGTCAGGTCGGCTGCCTCCAGTGTCGCGTCATCAGCGGCGATCCCCGCCTCGGTTGCCTTTCGGACAACCGAACAGACACGGGCATGTGCGTATTGGACATAAAAGACCGGATTGTCCTTCGACTGCTCCAGTACCTTGTCGAAATCGAAATCAAGCGGCGCATCGTTCTTACGCGTGAGCATCACGAAACGGGTCACGTCCGCTCCCGCCTGTTCGACGACATCGCGCAGCGTCACGAAGGTCCCTGCCCGCTTCGACATCTTGAACGGCTCGCCGTTCTTGTAGAGCTTCACAAGCTGGGTCAGCTTGATGTCGAGTGGAACCCGCCCGTTCGACAAGGCCGAAACCACAGCCTTAAGGCGCTTCACATAGCCGCCGTGATCGGCGCCGAAGACGTTGATGAGCTGATCGAAGCCACGGTGCACCTTGTCCCAGTGATAGGCGATATCGGGCGCGAAATAGGTCCAGCTTCCGTCCGACTTCTTCACCGGCCGGTCGACATCGTCGCCATGGGCGGTGGAGCGGAACAAGGTCTGTTCGCGCTCCTCCCAGTCCTCGGGCAGCTTGCCCTTGGGCGGTTCCAGCGTACCTTCATAGATGAGGCCGAGCCCGCGCAGGGTCTCGATCGCCTCTTCCACCCGGCCCGAAGCGGTGATCGCCTTTTCCGACGAAAAGACATCCATCGTGACGCCGAGAAGGGCCAGATCGTCGCGGATCATCTTGAGCATCGCATCGGTCGCGAATTCGCGCACTTCGACCAGCCAGTCGGCTTCCGGCTTGTCCAGCAGCGTATCGCCGTACTTTTCTTTCAGGGCCTCGCCGACGGGAATGAGGTAATCGCCGGGATAAAGACCTTCGGCGATCTCCGGCGACAGGCCATTGGCCTCGCGGTAGCGTTCATAGGCGGATCGCGCCAGCACATCGACCTGTGCGCCGGCGTCGTTGATGTAGTACTCGCGCGTGACCTCATGGCCCGCAAAGTCGAGAAGCGCGGCGAGCGCATCGCCGAAGACCGCGCCGCGCGTATGGCCGACATGCATCGGGCCGGTCGGGTTGGCCGAAACGAATTCTACATTGACCTTCACGCCCTTGCCCATGTCGGAGCGCCCGAAATCGCGGCCCTCGGCCAATACCGCCTTGACCACTCCCTGCCAGACAGCGGGCGCAAGGCGGAGGTTCAGGAACCCGGGCCCGGCCACTTCGGCAGTGGTGATCCGGTCATCCGCGCCGAGCAGGGCGGCAAGCTTTTCGGCGATTAAACGCGGCTGAAGACCGGCAGGCTTGGCCAGCACCATCGCGGCATTGGTGGCCATGTCACCATGGGCGGCATCGCGCGGCGGCTCTACCGCCACATTGGCCATGTCGAGTCCCGCGGGCAGATCGCCGGTGGCAACCATGGCGTTCAGGCTGTCGATGACAAGCGCACGGATTTCGGCGAAAAGGTTCATGTCTCAGGTCCTTCCATCGCCGCTGCCATGCCAGAGGGCGGGTTCGGCGTCAATGCTCGGGCGGGGTTTCGCCCCGGCATCGCCGGACCGATCCGCCGAGGGTCCGCCCCCGGACCCCCGAAGTATTTCTGAACAGAAGAGGATCAGGCGGCGGGGCGCTCATTTCGCGCCACTGGACTTGTGTGAATTCCATGCCGCGAGAGCGAAAGTGGCGGTCGTGGTTTGGACCCGCGATCTGCACCGTCGCACCGGTCTTTTGCGGGCGTTGCGCAAGATCCGATGTCAAGCGGGAACCGCCGACCCACAGAACACCTGGCCTTTCGGCCCGCTGCTATCCCGCCCCGGATGCCGCGCAGAAGGCGCAGGGCCAAGGCTTTGCGGCACGGCCTTGGCCAGGATCGGAAGGAAATCCAACGGCCAGATAAACGCGCCCGCTACAATTCGCGCTGGAGGCAGACACACGCAGAAGAACCCGGCCACGCCGACAAGGATCAGACGGCGCGGCCCGAT
>JAUIDM010000280.1 GCA_030428915.1 Alphaproteobacteria bacterium
TCCGGGCACAGGGCCGCGACCACGAACGCGTGGCGGTGACCCATGTCTTTGCCCGGCTCGGCGCGGAAAGCACGTTCAAGTCCTTCACCATGACGGTGAACGGCGTGATGACCCGCAACGAGGCGGTGATCGACCTGACCGGACCGGATGCCACCGCGCATATCGCGGGCGCCTGCCTTGGCGACGGCGCGAAGGCCGCCTTCCATCACGACGATACCGTCTTCGTGCGGCACCGGGCCGAGAACTGCGAAAGCCGCCAGGTCTTCAAGAAAGTGCTGCGGAACGGCGCGACGGGCGTGTTCCAGGGCAAGATCCTCGTCGATCCGGGCGCGCAGAAGACGGACGGCTACCAGATCAGCCAGTCGCTGCTGCTGGACGGGGACAGCCAGTTCCTCGCCAAGCCGGAACTGGAGATCTACGCCGACGACGTGAAGTGCTCGCACGGCTCGACCTCGGGCGCGATCGACGAAACCGGCCTTTTCTACCTGCGCTCGCGCGGCATCCCGGAGGGCGAGGCGACCGACCTGATGGTGATTGCCTTCCTCGCCGAGGCCATCGACGAGATCGAGGACCGCGTGCTGGCCGAGGACGTGATCGAGCGCCTGAAAGGCTGGCTCGCCCGGCGGCGGCGGTCCTGATCCGCCCGTCATGCCGCTCTCGACAGACATCGTTGCCAGTTACCGCGGTCCGCGCCGGGTGGTTCGCCGCCACCTGTCGGGACCGGCGCAGGAAGGCCGGGCGCTGGCCTTCCTGATGATCGCCTGTGCGGTGCTCTTCATTGCGCAATGGCCGCGCCTGTCGCGGGAAGCCACGCTCGACCCCTCCGTTCCGTTCGAGGGCCGGGTGGCCGGGGCGCTGTTCGGCATCGTGCTGGTCCTGCCGTTGCTGGCCTATCTCGTGGCGCTGGTGGTGCATGGCCTCGCGCGCCTCGCGGGGGGCAAGGGCAGCGCCTACGGCTCGCGCGTCGCGCTGTTCTGGGGGCTGCTTGCCGCCAGTCCGCTGGCGCTGTTCGACGGTCTCGTCGCCGGGTTCATCGGGGACGGGCCGCAGCGGGCCCTGTCCGGGGCCTTGTTTCTGGGGGCGTTCTTCTACATCTGGGGGGCAGGGTTGATCGAGGCACATCGACCGCCCACGGACAAGAGCAGGGCCCCGGAATGAACCTCACCATGTCGTCGCTGCTGTCGCTGGTCGTCGAAACCCTGCGCAACCCGCGCGAAGGGGCGTCCGCGATCCTGTCGATGACCCCGCCGCGCGCCGTGCTGTGGCAGGCGCTGGCCCTCGTCGTGGTCATCTCGGTGTTGATGTCGCACGGGGTCGAGGCGCTGTTCCCCCCGGTCGCGGGCGAGCTGGCCGGCCCCTTCAGCCTGTCGCCCTTCGCGCTGGTGATGGTGCAGGGCGGTCTGCTGCTGGTGATGGTCTTTGCCACGCTCTGGATCGGGCGCGCGCTCGGCGGCACCGGCTCGCTGGAGGAAACGCTGTTCCTCGTGACCTGGCTTCAGTTCATCATGATCTGCATCCAGGTCCTGCAGGTGGTCGCGCTGATCGTCATGCCGGTGTTCGCCGGGATCGTCGGCATCGCGGCTCTCGCGCTGTTCCTGTGGCTCTTCGTGAACTTCGTGTCCGTGCTGCATGGGTTTCCCTCTCTCCTGCTGGTCTTCGTCGGCATCGTGGTCTCGGCCTTCGCCGTGGTTTTCGGCCTGTCGCTGATCCTGGCGCTGATCGGCGTCACTGTTCCCGGAGCCTTCGATGTATGACGTTCAGGCGGTCCGCCGCGACTTCCCGATTCTCGCGCGCGAGGTGAACGGCAAGCCGCTGGTCTATCTCGACAACGGGGCCTCGGCGCAGAAGCCGCGCGTCGTGATCGACGCCGTAACGCGCGCCTACGAGATGGAATATGCCAACGTTCACAGGGGGTTGCACTTCCTATCGAACCTCGCGACCGAAAAGTACGAGGCCGTCCGCGGGATCGTGGCGCGCTTTCTCGGGGCGCCGGATCCTGACACCATTGTCCTGAATTCGGGAACCACAGAGGGCCTGAACATGGTGGCCTATGGCTGGGCCATGCCCCGGTTCCAGGCGGGTGACGAGGTGCTGCTGTCGGTGATGGAGCACCACGCCAATATCGTGCCCTGGCATTTCCTGCGCGAACGGCAGGGCGCCGTGCTGCGCTGGGTCGAGCCGGACGCCCGGGGTGTGCTGGATGCGCAACGGGTCATCGACGCGATGACCACGCGTACAAAGTTGGTCGCCATCACCCATCTTTCCAACGTCTTGGGCAGCGTCGTTGACGTCAAGGCGATCTGCGACGCGGCCCGGGCGCGGGGGATTCCCGTTCTGGTCGATGGCAGCCAGGCGGCGGTCCACATGCCGGTCAACGTCGCCGAGATCGGCTGCGATTTCTATGCCGTCACCGGGCACAAGCTCTACGGTCCGTCCGGCTCGGGCGCGATCTACGTGCATCCCGACCGTCTGGCCGAGATGCGGCCCTTCATGGGCGGCGGCGACATGATCCGCGAGGTCACGCGCGACACGGTGACCTACGCCGATCCCCCGATGAAGTTCGAGGCCGGGACGCCGGGCATCGTGCAGACCATCGGCCTCGGCGTCGCGCTCGAGTACATGATGGATCTCGGCCTCGACAACATCGCCGCGCACGAACGGCGCCTGCGCGACTATGCCCGGAGCCGCCTCGACGGGCTGAACTGGGTCAACGTCCAGGGCCATGCGCCCGACAAGGCCGCGATCTTCTCGTTCACGCTGGACGGGGCCGCGCATGCGCACGACATCTCCACCGTGCTCGACAAGAAGGGGGTCGCGGTCCGCGCCGGGCATCACTGTGCTCAGCCGCTGATGCAGCACCTTGGCGTGCCGGCGACCTGCCGCGCCAGCTTCGGCCTCTACAACACCGAAGGTGAAGTCGATGCGCTGGTGGAGGCGCTTGAGCTCTGCCACGACCTGTTCGGCTGACGCGCCGGGGATCGGCCCTGCGGGGCAACCGGGTGCGCGAACGGCTTGAACCCAAGGGATTTATCGGTCGCGGATTCGAAGACGCCTGGCGCAAGTTCAAGATTGCAGCCCCCGCGCCGATGGCCTATACGCACCCCCACGGCACCCGTAGCTCAGCTGGATAGAGCGCTGCCCTCCGAAGGCAGAGGCCAGAGGTTCGAATCCTCTCGGGTGCGCCATATTTCCTGTTCTATTCAAGATACTGTACTTACGCCGTTTTCGTGGGTCGCGCCACCGGTGCGCCTTCGGTGCGGGTTGATGGGGCGGAGGTGAATTTTCCCTTTTCTTCATTTGGTTACGGCGTGATACCGTGAAATGCATCAGGGTGCGGTGTGCGTACCGTTTATCGATGTTTGCGGGAACTAGGGTCGCAGTGCGGACTTGGCTGCTTTGCGGGCTCCGGTGACTGCCTGAGTCTCGTCTCGAGAACGGCTACGCGCTCTGTACACAACCATATGGTGTACGCGTCAAGAGTTGTGCTTCTTGAGTTTCATTGAGAACTCATCCTCATTTAGCGCATGGTTGCTGGGCGGTGCGACCTCCTCAAGCTGCTCCAGAGCCATTTCCAAGCCGGACACAGGAACGTGCTCCTGTAATTCCTTGATGCCCGTGAGGTACAGCTTGAGAAGGCTTTTCAGGGCCGCAACTGCATCGCTCTTGTTATTTGGATCATGAAAATCGATGAGCTCCCAACGCCCATCTTCGCGGCGAGCTACGTAACCAAGATCTCGTAGCTTGTTCAGCTTCCGTCTTGCGGTTGCTCGATCAATGCCCGCAGTGATGGAGACTTCGTATAGGGACGAGGTCAGCATCAGCTTTTCCATGCTCTCAAGTGATTCCTCAGCGTTCTGCGGAGCGAGGTTTCGCGCATGGGGCAAGTCGAGACGACTTCTGAGCGCTAATGCGAAGGCCACGTTTGCCATGTCGAGATCGTTGTCAAAGAACTTTCGCAGCGTGAGTAGTGTACCAAAGGTTAGTTTGGCTGTCCAAAGAGCGATCCTTGTCGATGCTTCTGGTGAAACGAGCATATGCGCCGAGCCTTCCGTTGGTCGTAAACCCGTACCCCCTAATGGCCGTGACGCGTCGTTGCAACATGTTCACAACGAACATGTTTACGATAGTCAGGTGGAGTGACTGATCGATGCGCAACCAGAATGGGGAGCGCTACGATGCAAATGAAGTTCAAAACCTTTCTACTTTCAACTGCAGCTATTGCATTTGGCAGTATCGAACTTCATGCGCAAGAAAATAGCATCAGCGCCCTTGCGCAGTCGGCAAGCTTTGCCAGTGGTGGTGAAACATCTTCCTATCGTTTCGGCTTCGGCTGGTCCGAGGGCCTTGGCATGTCGGCAACCGGAAACATCGGCTTTCTGGTTGGAGACAATGCGGCGCTCGGCTTTGCCTTGCAGGGCGGTGAAAATGTCCGAGAGGGACTGATCACATTCGGTTTTGAGCTCGCAGGGGGTCATACGCTTCTGTTCAGTGCCGGCCAGTTGCGCGAGAACGCGGCCATAGGAGACACCGATGGTCGGGAATGGATCAGCCAGAGAGCGTATGGTGTTGCTCTGGAAGGCGACAAGCTTTCGGCGAACATGTACCTGACTGATAGCGAAAGCACGGACAGCTTTGCAGGGTCTCGGAGTTTTGGGGCGGAGGTTTCCAATCGGTATCAGGTGCACGATGCCGTGGATCTTACAATCGGACTGGGGTATCATCGCATCGATTGGAATGACGATGCAACTTCCACCCAGGGGGTGAGCGGCTCACTCGGTCTCAGTGTGCTGGCTACTTCCGACACAAGATATGACGCCTATCTCGACTACAACCTCTCGGAACTGAGATATGGTATAAGCGCGTCACGGCAGGTTGGGGCGGGCTCTTTGAGCGCATCATTCGGACAGGTAAATGGCTTGGCCCGGGATGTGCAGGATGACAAGCGCATAGCATTTTCGTTTGCGATGCCGCTTGGATCGGCGTCCAACGGGCCTGCCGTTGCGACAAGATCCAACTGGAACCTGGACGGCGAGTCACGCGCCGACCTCCTGTCACAGGTCATGGAGCGTCCTGCCTACATTCCCTACCGGGTTGTCCGTTCTGGTGGGGCTGCCTGCTTGCCTGCGCCCTCTGATCTAGTTATTGACGACTTCTACTTCGCTTCGGGAAAGATTTATCTGAACCTCACCTCGGCAACTGACCTGTCCGAGTTCCCCGTTTCCATATCGTTCAATGGCGGAACAACCATGGCGTCTCCAAATAACTGGGCGCCCAATAACTATGAATTCTATGGCGCATATGCGGCAGTTGCTCCAATTGAGGGTGCAACATATCTGATCACGGTTGGATGCAATACGTACTCCGACAGCTCAATTTATGCAGATTGATCTGACCAGTTTGCTGCTTGAGTTCGTATTCAACGGTGTGCCCCCTGCCTGCTTTCAGGCAGGGGGGGCGAAGTCAAGACCGACCTGTCTGCGGGAACGCAATTCGTGTGGGCGTCGCGAATTCGGCAAGGGCTGAATTCGGTTGCCGATGGGGCGATGCGCAGCACTCGGCGGTGCTGCTCGCGGCATGACCGGGGGGGGCGCGGACGGCTGATCGGACGG
>JAUIDM010000002.1 GCA_030428915.1 Alphaproteobacteria bacterium
GCGCGCATCGCGGCCATGACCAACCCCGACCGGCAGCAGATGGAGCTGAAGCTCACCGCCAAGCTCTTCCTGCAGACCGACAATGAAAAGCTGAGCGGGCTTTTGGCCGGGGGTATCGACCTCTTCGTGGCGGCCGGCCTTCTGGCCTTCGAGCGCGGCGTGCCGACCATCGGCGAGATCTATCGCATCACAGCCTCGGGGGGCGACAAGCAGAAGGAATACCTGAAGCGTTCACAGGAGGTGAAGAACAAGTCGGCCAAACTGATCTTCGAGCGTATGGCATCGACCAACAACGACACCCTCACTTCCTACCTCTCCCTCCTGATGACATCGGGCCTCGACACTTGGGACAACCGCGCGATTGACGCGGCCACCGCGACCTCTGACTTCTCATTCCGGGATATCCGCCGCCGCCCACATGCGATCTATCTTGTGGTCGAATCCGAGATGATCCGCCCGCTTGCCCCGCTGATCCGCCTCTTCTTTTCGGACCTGATTGCCTCGCTGCAGGCACAGGAACCCGGCGATGACGAGCCGTGGCCCGTGATGATCATGCTCGACGAGTTTGACCGGCTCGGGAAAATGCCGATCGTCGCCGAAAGCATAAAGACGCTGCGTTCCTTCGGCGGCAATCTCGCCATCGTGACCCAGACTATCCCCGCGCTGGACGAGATCTATGGTGAAAACACCCGCCGGTCGCTGCAAGGCGGTGCTGGCGTGAAGCTCTATCTCACCCCCTCCGAGCAGAAGACCATCGAGGAATTGAGCCAGGCTGTCGGCAAGACCACAAAGCGCGTGGTAACCAGGTCCCGCGCTGTTGGACGCAATCCGTTCGAAGGACGCAGCGTCTCGGAGAGGACCGAGGACACTCCGCTCCTGACCGAAGATCAGGCCCGGCGCATGGATCTCGACGAGGTCATTCTAGTGATAGACGCGCAAATGCCGATCCGCGCTCGGCGGATCAAGTACTTCGAGGATCCGACGCTCAATGTGCTGCACGCCGGTCAATCGGGAAGCTTCCCATATCCCGACGAGGATGGGCTGAGGCGGGATCGGCAGATGTCGGAGACCCGCGAGACGTTGGAAAAGCTGAAGCAGGAGCTACAAGAGGTGCGGGCGGCAAATGTTGCATCGGAAGTCGGTTCGAACGCGCCGAACACACCGAAGACTGAACCTGTCAACTCAGCGAAAGCCCGAGGCCGCGCAGCTCGTGCTGCTGCGAGCAGCGGTGGCCAGGGTCAGCTGTCGCTTGATATCGAGGGATTGGGGATTATCAGCTCAGACCGGACAGCGTTGGCTTCGGCTGTTCTAACGACGAGGGCTATTATCGCGGAGCATGGGTGAGCGTGGGAGAACTCACTAAGCCCTTCTGCATCGGCGATTGGCCTTTTGCAGACGAACTGAAAGGTGAAGTCTTTCACCCGATTGGTGCAGGGTAGGTGTTCGGAACGCCATGTGCATCCTACTAAGCAGTTGATGTTCCGGGTGGAGGGGCAATCGAGCCGCGCGACAAGTAGCGCGGTCGCAACTTCAGGTTCCGCGCTCTGCCCTTGGCCCCCTTGATCCGTGCAATCAGCAGGGCCGTCGCCGCTTTGCCAAGACGCCTGCGCGGTTGGGCGATTGCATCGATACCGCTACCCACGAAGGCCATCCAGTCCAGATCGTCAAAGCAGACAAGTGATAGATCATCCGGTACGCTCAATCCGCACGCCACGATAGCCGCCATGGCCCCAGATGACATCAGCCCATCTGCGCAGAACAGCGCGGTTGGCCGGTCGGGGGTCTCAAGAAGCGCGCGCACCGATTGCTGCGCTGCCGATGCGGAATGCTCACCAACATGGACAATCAGCGCTGGGTCGATCTCAAGCTGCGCGTCACGATGCGCCGCAAGATAGCCTCCAAGACGCTGCCAGCTTGTCGAGACTTCGTTCAGATGGGTTCTGCCCCCCTGCCCTGCCGAGGCAAGGAATTTGGGCAGATCTTGAGAAGCAGTGCGGCCCAATTCCGCCACGACACCTATGCGGCAATGACCTGCCCGCAAAAGCCGGGCAACGCCATTGCGGGAGCATTCGATATTCTCGACCGAGACACTGTCGATCTGAAGACCCGTCACCTTGCGGTCGATTAGCACCATCGGTATTCCGGCTGCAGCCGCCTCTTTGAGGTGGGGGGAGTCCATAACATCGCAGGGAGAGACGATGAGCCCGTCAACCTGGTTCTCCCGCAGCAGTTTCGTGGCGGCAATCTCACGCGCTACCGTTTCATCACTGTTTGTGATCAACATGCTCATGCCGCGCGCTTCCACCCCATCCGATATGCCCCGCAACACGGCAGCATAGAATGGGCTCGAGATATCGCCGGCAATTACCCCGATGGTGCGGGTCTGACCGGTGATCAGACCGCGCGCCAGTTTGTTGGGCCGATAGCCAAGCTCGGAGGCAACAGCCTCAACCCGCTCTCTGGTTTTTGCACCTGCATAGCCGTAATTCCCGAGGACCCGGCTTGCTGTGGCGACGCTGACCCCGGCCTTGGCTGCAACCTCGACGATCGTTACTTTCGCTGCCTTCATGCGGTCCGATCCGTTTTGCTGCGCAGGCGTGGTAAACTACCCAGGTTCGCGCTCGCATCCCGCAACCCGTGCCGCCTATGGAAGACGTTCAGACAAGGCCACGGCGGCAAAAAGGTCAAGATGGCCGCCGCCGACATTTTTGAACACCGTGATTTCCGAGTCCGACTGACGCCCCGGATGCGCGCCCTGGCAGAGTTGATAGAGGTCTGCGCCGACGTCATCCCAGCCGATAACCCCGGCTGCGACGGGGCGGGACAATTCACCCGAGCCCTTCATCCCGTCTCGGCAATCGACAAAGATCTGCCCGCGCGCCATCGCCTCGTCATCGGCCTCTCGCATATCCGGCCGATAGGCCCCGACCAAGTCGAGATGCGCCCCTGTTTTCAGGAGCGCCCCCTTGACCAGCGGCTCGCGGGTCATGGTGACACAGGAGATGATATCAGCCTCGGCCACGGCTGCATCCAGGTCGCGCGTGGCCGCGATATCGACGCCTTGCATATAGGCCCCCGCCTTGAGCGAACTGGCAAGCGCCTGAGCGCGGTCGGGCGTACGGTTCCAGATCAAGACACGCTTCAACGACGGGCGCGCGGCGTGATGGGCCGCGATGACATGCGGCGCAAGACCCCCTGCCCCAACGACCAACAGCGTCCCGCTATCAGTCCTCGCAAGCAGACGAGTGCCGAGCCCCGAATCCGCCGCTGTTTTGCGGAAGGTCATCGCCTCGCCATCGGCGGCAAGCATCGGTGCCCCGGTGGCAGGGTCGAAGAGCGCGACCAGCCCCTGTACCGAGGCCTGCGGCGGATCAAGCGCCAGATTGCCGGGAAAGACCCCAACCATCTTGACCGCGATGCCCTTGCCACCTTGCCAGCCCACAAGGGTCACGAATTGATTGTCGCCGCCCTCCGGCTCGGTGCTGACGATATGATCGGCGGCGGGATGCGCGCCCTGATGGGCCTGGTGCAGGGCCTCGATCAGATAGGGGTAATCCAGCAATCGGTGGACGGTTTCGGCATCTGCCAGTCTCATCGCGGGTTCCTCAGTAGTCGTCGAGTTTCTTCATGTAGCGCCGTGCCGACATCATCTCGTGTTGGCGCAAGTCCGCAAGGCGGTAGGCGAAGGCCCACAGCGTATCGAAGAACACCAGTGGCGCAAGCGCGCCGCGAAACTCGGGTTCGATTCCGGTGAAATCGAGCTCGGCAGCATCAACCACCAGGATATTCTCGAGGCGACCAAAGCGCAGCAAGAAGTTTTCGGCGCGCTCTTCCAGTGGGCGCGTATCGTCCAGCCCTTTCATCAGGATGTAGCAACGGCTTTCGTCCAGAACCTCGAACGCACCGTGGAAAAACTCGTTGGCGTGGATCGGGTGGCTGTTGATCCACTGCATCTCCATCAACACGCAGATCGCATAGGAGTAAGCCGCGCCATAGCAGGCCCCGCTGGCCAAGGTATAGATCACATCTTGTTTCGCAAAATGTGGGGCGTATTTGTCGAAACGCGGTGCGAAAACACCCTGCGCACGGTCGATGACCGATTGCAGCGCATCAAGACTGTCCATCAACGCGACCATATTTCCACCACCATCATAGCGAGCGGCAAGCCCCTGCACGATCTGGTAGATCCGGGCGTAATTGCTGTTCTTGGCATCGATCGGAATGCCGGTCGTGTAGGGCGCTTCGAACGCCACGACATGATCGCTGGCTTTGGCCAGCGGGCTCTCAGGGTCCACTGTTAGCGAGATTGTCAACGCCCCGGCCTCTCGAGCGAACTTCGCCGCCGCGACGGTTTCGCGCGTTGTGCCTGTCATCGAGCACAGGATGACCAGCGATTGCGTAGTTAGCCGCCTAGGCGCGCGATGAGTGAATTCGGCCGCGTTGTAGAGATCCGATGGCAGTTTGGCCGAAGCCTGATCCAGCATGAATTTAGCCGGATACATGATCGAGAGCGACCCGCCACAGGCCACGAAGAACACGTGCTGCGTGTCGCGTCCGTCAAGCGCCTGGAGCGCACGCACGACATCGGGATGAGGGGATTGGGGTTCAGACATCTTGTGGGGCTCCGCATTATTGACAACAGGAATTCGCGGGTGCTTGACAGCCGCATGTGATTTGTGTGAACCTTCTCACATGATGTCTAGAAACGCAACCTCTCCGCAAATTGTTACCTTCGGGGACAACGATGTGGATTGCTACGAGGCGCACGGGGCGATGTATCCGGGCGGCAATGCGCTGAATGTGGCGGTTTTTGCCCGACGCGCCGGCGCGGATGCGGCCTTTATCGGCGCCATGGCAGATGACCCCGCTGGCCGCCACATGAGCGTTGCCTTGGAAAGGGAAGGCGTCAATATCACACGCCTGCGCCGCGTTGCGGGGCGCACCGCATTCTGCGTCATTGGCAATACCGCCAGTGGTGAGCGAGAGTTCCTGCGCGCCGATCTGGGCGTCTCCATCATCGCGCCCAATGCCGGTGATTTAGAAATGATCGCAAGGGCCGATGCCGTCCACACCGGTCGCTCTGCCCATGTCGAGGCGCATTTGTCAGCATTCTCCAACCGCGCGCGATTGTCTTTCGATTTCGCGGACCAGACCGGGGTCGATTATGTAGATGCCATCGCGCCGATGTGTTTTCTGGCGAGCTTTTCGGGCGGTAGTATGACCGACGCAGAAGTCGCCACGTTGCAAGCGCGGGTGCGCAAGGCAGGGGCGATCTGGTGCCTTGTCACACGCGGCCAGAACGGCGCCTACCTGACCGGACCTGATACGGATGTAGGTGTTCCCCCCGCGCCCGCCGAGATCGTCGATACGCTCGGTGCCGGGGACAGCTTCATCGCGCGGGTTCTCACCGGGCTTTTGCGTGGCGAAGACCCGCGCGCCTTGATGCAGGCCGCCGCCATCATGGCTGGCGAAACCTGCGGCCAGCGCGGTGGCTTCGGTCACCCCGCACCCATCGACATTGACCAAAGCCACGCCATGCCGATCGGCTTGATCCATGCGCATGCCGCCGAACTGGCGGACCGGGCCAGAAAGCGCAGCGCCGAAACCGGCGTCCCGGCCAAGTAACGCAACACGGAGGACGAGACATGACCACCCCATTCAATGCCCTGACCCGACGCCACGCTCTTGCCATGCTGGCCAGCACACCGCTCGCCCTTTCGGCAAGAACTGCCTTCGCTCAGGATGCGGCAAATTTCAGGATCGCTTCGGTCAACGCGCCAACCGCGCTGTCCAACACGCTCGCCGAAGAGGTCGGCAACCGGATCATGGAGCGCACCGAAGGGCGCGTCACGTTCCAGATGTTCCCGAGTGCCCAATTGGGCACGACGACCGACACCATCGAACAGGCAAGCCAGGGTCAGCCGACCATCGCCTATACCTCGGCCAGCAACCTGTCGCAGTTCGGTGTGCCCGAGCTTGCCGCGGTCGAGGGGCCGTTCATCGTCGGCAATGCCGCGGAAGCCGAGCGCCTCGCCAATTCGGACCTGATGCAGGGCTATTATGATCAGCTTGCCGAAACCGCCGGTCTGCGCGTGCTGGCGTTGAACTGGTTCGACGGGGCGCGCCACATGATCGGCACCGAGCCCTATCCGCACCCCTCCGACCTGGAGGGCGTCCTGATGCGCGTGCCGCCGCTTGAAACTTGGCTCAACACCTTCGAGCCAATGGGCGTGGTCGCCACCACGGTGGAAGCCGCCGAGGCCTATTCTGCCTTGGCCCAAGGTGTCGTGACGGCCGGGGAATCCCCTTTGACTGGCCTGCGTGCGAACCGGTGGTATGAAGTCGTCAAGGAAATCACCCTGACCGGACACTTCAACCTGTTCCTTGGCTGGGTCACGTCAGAGGCGGCCTTCCAGGCCTTGTCGGAGGGCGACCGCGCCATCATGCTGGAGGAGTTCCGCGGTGGTGGGCAGGAGCTGACAGCGCAATCCATCGCGTTGGAAGAGGAAATCCGCGCCGAGTTTGAAGCGGCGGGAGTTACGTTCCACGAGGCGGACCTCGACGCCTATCGTGAAGCCACTTCCAGCTTCTTCGATGATCTGCCGGAAGGTCTGTTCGACAGCATTCGTTCCGCCGCGACACAGGGCTGACCAATGGGTGCCGACACGATCTGTGTCGGCATCTTCGAGCTGTGGGGAGGTATCCGGGATCGAACGTGTTTTTTTGCGACCTTTGCTGCGCCTGATCGGCGAATTGATCCCGACACTCCTTCTCGGGATAGTGCTTGTGGCGGTCGGTGCAAACGTCATTTCGCGAACAGTGCTTCGCGAAGGGTTCCAAGTCGCCAATGAACTGGCCGTGGTCTGTTTTGCGGGCGTGGTGTTCTTCGGGATCATCGGGGCCGCGTTGGGCAAGCAGATGTTCGGGGTTGATTTCTTCGTATCCAGATTGCCCCGGCGGCTTCAAGCCTGGGTGACAGCGCTGACCCATCTTCTTGTCATCGCCATCGCACTGCAGGTTCTGAACGCAGCCATTGCACAGGTGTCGACCGCGCGGTTCACCACGTTTCTAGCACTGGGCTGGCCAAAATGGATCGTGTCGGCCGGTCTGGGTGTGGCAATGTCGGCCATCATCTTGGTCCAACTGCTCCATCTTGCCGAACTTTGGCGGGAGCGCCGCACATGATTGCGTCAGGCATTGCCTTCCTTGCGCTGCTGGTGCTGCGTGTTCCCATCGCCTTCGTGATCCTGGGGGCCTCGGTGATCTATTTCGCCCTCAACCCGATGATGGCCAGCACCGTGGCGCAACGCATGGCTTCTTCACTGGAGAGTTTCCCGCTGCTCGCGGTGCCGTTTTTTATCGTTGCAGGCGCCGCTATGGCCCGTGGCGGCATCGCCCAACGTCTCTACGATTTCGCCGATGGGCTTGTCGGACACTGGCATGGCGGGCTGGCGCAGGTGGCAGTGATGAACTCGCTTTTCCTGGGGGCGATGTCGGGTTCATCCAACGCGGACGCCGCCATTGACGCGCGCACCATCGCGCCGATCATGCGTCAGCGCGGCTATTCCAACGGCTTCGCCTCGGTGGTCAGCGCCGCCTCGGGGGCCATCGCGCCGATTATGCCGCCCTCGATCGGGCTGATCGTCTATGGGTTGCTGACCGACACCTCCATTGGACGCCTGTTTATCGGCGGCATTATCCCGGCATTCATCATCACCTGCGCGTTACTGCTGACGGTGCGCATCATGGCGAAACGGCGCGGTTACAAACCCGAGCGTGCGCAGAGATTGCCCGCGCGCCAGATCGCGGCGCGCGGGCAATCTGCCCTTTGGGCGCTGGCGATGCCGGTGCTGCTGATCGTCGGGTTGCGCGGTGGCTGGTTCACACCGACCGAGTTGGGGGCAATGGCCGCTCTTTATGCTTTCGTTATCGGCATCTTCGTCTATCGCGGCTTTCGACTGTCCGAAACCTATAACCTGCTGCGCGAATCCGCGCTGACAACCGCGAATGTCCTGTTCATCGTGGCCTCGGCGGCCGTCTTCTCACTGGTTCTGGCGCTGGAGCAGGTGCCGCAATCTCTGTTGACCAGCCTGCTGTCTCTGTCCGACAACAAATATGTCATCCTGATGATCCTGACCGTGATGCTGCTGGTGCTTGGCACCATGCTTGAAGGCCTTGCGTTGATGGTGATCCTGGTCCCGATCCTCAATGAGGTGACGCGCACCCTCGGCATTGACCCGGTCCATTTCGGTATCGTCCTGGTATTCAACACAACCATCGGCTCGATCACGCCACCCGTTGGCACGGTCCTTTATACCGTCTGCTCGATCACCAAATGCTCGATTGAGGAGTTCAGTCGCGAATCCCTGCCCTTCCTGGCCAGCCTGATCGGCGTGCTGCTTCTCTTGACCTATGTGCCAGCGCTGGTGACGTTCCTGCCGAACCTGTTGTTCCGCTGATCCTGGAAGCTATAAGTGCCCATGACAGTGGTTTTTAAATGGCGGCGCGTGCCATATTGACCGTGCGGCCACAATTCCACTCGTCATTCTCGGCGTCCGCGACCGGTCGGCGGAACCGTTCGCCTTTGCAGCTTTCGGCACGGGCACGCAAATGGGTCGGTTATTCCATGCAAATGGTGCAATCCAACACCGGAGTTGAGACCTACCATCTGCACCTGCCTTCACCGCTTCCCCAAACTGGCACTGAACCGAAGAAATTGGTAGCCACAGTATAGGATTGGCAACGGTGAGCCGCCTCAGATACTGCATGAATGCTCACCCACCTGGTCTTGACTTCACGAAGTCATCGCCCCGACCAATAATCCAACGCGGTGAGACGAGGGGCGATCTTGAGTTGAACCTATTATGTTAAAGGAGTTCAGTAACTCATTGAAGATAAAAGTAAACTCGTCCAACCCATCACGGGGCCAACCGTTTCGCCCTCTCCGCTATCCGCACCACTTGCGCGCTCGCGGTCGCCGCAGCGCTCCACACAACCACAGGCGCCTGCACCGCACCTCGTCCGATCGCTTCGCCTGTCGTGAGCGCACCGATCCGTGATCTGCCCTTGACGCCGTTCGTATTGAAGATCCCTCGCATGATCCCCGTCGAACCAGCAACCACCGCTGGTGCCGCTGCCACCATCAGGTTCCCTGAAATCCCCCGGACGATCAGGGGCGTTGCCGCGACGAATCCCTTCGCCAGGAAAACCATCACAAAAAATGGGACGAGCGACCCGATATTGGTCGCCGAGTTCGGATCATCGAGTTGGGCCAGCAGTGAATTCGCCATGCCGACGACTGTTGAGAACATGGCGGCGATGACGATGGGGTAGAAGGCGTAGCTGATCGTTGTCGAAACCCATCTGTGGAAGAAATCCTTGGTCGCATCGAAGAGCGACAAAGCGATCATGATCGGGGCGAGGCCGAGCATGAGTGTCAGCATCATCTTGGCGAAGATGAGGACGATGCCGGTCATGAAGCCAAGAAGGCTAAGGAGCACGAGGCCGATGCCGCCGAGGATCGCGCCAGTCATCCAGTTCAGATTGCTGCCGATCGCGTTCAGGTACTGACTGAACTCCGTGATCAGATCATCGAACTCAGCCGCAAAGTATGTGGCCCCTGCCCCGCCGCCGCCAACCGAGGAGATCAGGGCCCCGGCGACATAGTCGAGCCCGCCGATGACGGCATTGGCGACCGCGTTGAAGTTGGCCCAGTTGAAGGCGAACAACCCGATCAGGGTCAGCTTGATCAGGTACCAGAAGAAGCTGGCCCCATCCATGCTGCGGAACTGGAAGGCCATGTTGATGCAGACGCCGATCAGCGAGAGCGTGACCATCAGCAGGACGATCGTGCCGGTATTGCTTGCCACCGCCCCGAACTGGGACTCGGCGGCATCGGCAAGGAAGCCATCGGCAGTTCCGACCATCCAGCTGACGATGCTCATTACCAGTTGCCTTGGGTTTCGCAGATGTCCTGGACGTCGCGGGCGATCTGGTTCTGTTCGTTGCGAATGGCCAGCCTCGCTTGAGTATGCTCGGCCTGCGTGCTTGTTGCGAACCGCTCCTCATACTCGGCGGAGGCTGCATCCCATGACGGGAAGCGGACATCACAGCCGCAGTCGCCAATTTCCTTGATCGCCTCCCAGGACCGCAGCTCATAGAGCCGCATCAACGTTAGCGCCTTATAGGACTCTCGCGGGTGGACTTCATCCATCCAGGTCGGTCGTGCGGGCCGGTCGTTGCAGATCCGGTACTGCTGGGGCGTGACGGTCACGGTGAGATCATTCGTGACCTGAGGCGAGGTCTGGGCCGCGAGCGGCGCGGCCAGCAGGGTGACAACTGCGGCGAGGATGGTATGGCGCATGGGGATTTCCTTTCGGTTCATTCGGCCGCGACCGTGGGGCGCTCGGCACCCCCGGCTGGACCCGTGTTCTGGTCTGGATGTCTCGCCTGCCCCGGCAGGAAGAACTCGGTGATGCCGCGGGCGCCGTCATGACGGCCGGCCTGAATGATCACGTCGATGGAGCCCTCGATGTAGTCCACCATATCGGCATAGGTCATCGGCACATCGGTCTTGAGCGCGGCAATGGCGAGGCGACGGACGGCGAGTTGCGGTGTTTCGGCATGCAGCGTGGTGAGCGAGCCGCCATGGCCGGTGTTGATCGCCTCAAGGAAGGTCATGGCCTCCCGACCACGGACCTCGCCCAGCACGATCCGATCAGGCCGCATCCGCAGGGTCGAGGCCAGAAGCACATCGGCGCTGCGGGCGTCGGTATCCCGGTCGGCGATCAGCGTTACGGCATTCGGCTGTTCGGGGCGCAGTTCGGCTGCCTCCTCAATGGTGATGATCCGCTCCTCGGGTGGGATCAGCGAGAGGATCTTGCGCGCCGCGACCGTCTTGCCGGTCGAGTTGCCCCCCGAGACGATCATGTTGAGCTTGTTCTCGACGCAGAACCGCAGGGATGCATCGATGTCGCCGGAGGCCACCACATCGCGCAGGGCGGCATTCCGTTCGCGGCGCAGGCCTTCGAGGCTGCGCTCCTTGCCATAGAGAAACCTGAGCTTGATCGCCTCCAGCGGCAGGGAGGAGAAGAACCGTAGCGAGATCGAAAACCCACCCTCGACGGCGGGTGGCTGGATCACCTGCGCCCGGATCGGACGATCCCGATAGAGGATCGAGACCGAGACGATGGGCTTCTTGGTGCTGAGCGTGGTTGAGGCGGCCGAGGCGATCTGGTTGCCGAGGTCCTTGATCTCGGTCTGGGTAAGCGAGTTGCCGAGACCTCGCATGAAATGATCGCCCTGGAATTCGCCCCAGACCTTCCCGTCGGGGTTGATGCAGATCTCGATCGTGTCGTCGCGTTGCACGTGCGCGCCCAGCCGGTCGAGCGAGGCTTCGAGATAGCTTGCGGCCATGTCAGAAGATCTCCAGATCGCGGTCGACCATGACCGTGATCCGCGTGCCCTGATCGACATGGATCACGGGGCGGATCGCCAGATAGTCCTGCATGACGCTTTGGGTGCTGTCGCGCAGGTCCGTGCCGACGTCGCTCGCGATGTCGGCCGCGGCCTCATCATCGATCTGTCCAGCGGCCGCCGCGGGCAAGGCCCCGATCAGCGAGATCAGCGCGGCCGAACCGAAGCGCTGCGCAAAGCGGGTGTCGACAAAGCCGGTGGTGCCGGTGCGGCCGAGCTCGTCGCCACCAAAGGCGCTGATCTCGACTGTCTGGTTGTCGGGCAGGATGATGCGGTCCCAGGCCACCATGACTCGCGACTGCGCGAGCGCCACATCGGAGCGATAGCGCCCCACAAGACGTGCACCGCGCGGGATCAGGACCCGCGCGCCGTCGAAGGAATGCACATCTTCCGAGACGATGGCCCGGATTGCACCGGGCAGCGTGCTGTCCAGCGCCGTCTCGGTCACGGCCTGGATCATCGTGCCCTGCACGACGGTGTTGCCGGGGTTCAGGATCACTTCGGCCCGCGTCACTGCGGCAGGTCTGGCGCCCGCGCGCACGAAAGCTTCGTCCTCATTCAGGCGCGCGGCTTCGAGGCTGTTCTCCCGGTCGGTCCCTGCCCCCATCCCGGAAAACGCGATCATGGGCGACGCGATGCGTTCGGCCCGGGCTTCGGCTTCCGCGATGCGGCGGCGCTCAAGTTCGGCGAGCCGCAACTCTTCCTCGTTCGGCCCGAGGTCGGTGGGGGCAGGCGGGGTCAGCCGCGCGACTTCGAGGTCCATGCGCAGCTGGTCGAGCTCGCGGTCGCGTTCGGTCAATTGCCGCTCGAGCGCGCGCTGCGCCTCGGTCGAGGCCTCCTGCAGCGCCGCGATCTGCGCCGTGAGATCGGCGATAGCCTGCTCCGCGCCGCTGTCCGATGCCTCGACAGGCCGCGCGCGCAGGTCTTCGAGTTCCGCCCGAAGCGTCGCGAGGCTTTCCATCAGCGCCAGTTCCGACGCAGAGGGGCCCGTTTCGGCGGGCGGCGGCGCAGACTCGACCACGGGCATTGGGGCCAGGTCCCCAAAGCCCGATCCTGTGGTCTGGAACTCTTCCGGAGCTGCGGTCGGCAGTGGGGCTTCCGGCGATGGCTGTAGGGCGGCCCAGGCCAGCCCGCCCACGGCCACGATCCCGGCCACACCGAGGATTGCGGCCAGCGGGGAGGGCCGCGCGGCACCGCGCTTCTTGTCGCCTGTCGCTTCAAGGGCCGCGAGGCGGGCGGCGAGGTCTTCGGTGTCCTGGCTCATGATGTGGGCCCACCCATATCCTGAACACAGACTTCGTCTTCGCCGAGGCGCAGGACCCATTGCCGGTTCACACCCGAGACGCGGATGACGCCGTCCTCGAGTGCCGTGCTGTTCACCGCCCGCTCGCCGCCATTGGCATAGCGGAAGATC
The DNA here is from genome assembly GCA_030428915.1 of Alphaproteobacteria bacterium. GTDB lineage: Bacteria > Pseudomonadota > Alphaproteobacteria > Rhodobacterales > Rhodobacteraceae > Albidovulum. Next base: position 12,890 of record JAUIDM010000002.1, read on the forward strand.
GCGGGAACAGGCGCGTTCCGCGCAAAGCGGAAATACGTGAAGGTGCCGTCATCCCAGATAGCCGTCGGCGTGAACTCCTCGCTTGCGCTGACGGCGTAGTTGGCATTCGGCGCATCAGCCGCGACGGCCCGAGCCGGTTGAACGCGACTCTCGGGATAGCGGAACTGCACGACGTAATGCGGGGTCTCGCGCGCCTCGACCACGTGGAAATAGTAGGAGCGGCGGTTCGTGTAGACCGTGATGTTGGTGGCGACACCCGAGGCCGCGGGCTTGATCGCGAAGGCCCGACCGCCGGGCACGCCGTCGAACTGGAAGCCAACCGTGTCACCCGCGATGATCGAACGGATCGTCTCGCCCTCGCCGAATTCGACTGTGGTCACCCGGGTCAGGGTGGTGACGACGCGGTAAACCTGCCCCTCGGTCCAGGTGGCGATCCGGACGCGGTTGTCATGGGGACCGGGGCGTGGCGTGGTCTCGGCAAAGGCTGCGGGCGCCATGAGCGCCAGCGCACCGACGACGAGCAGGGCGTGAACGGGTGTGAGAACTGGAACAGAGGTCATTCGGAACGGTCCGATCGGATGGCATATTGGGTAACGGTGAAGCCGAAGGGGTTTTGCCAGACGTCGTCGATCGAGCGGGTCCGTTCGGGCTGAAAAGCGAACATCAATGTTGCGGTGAAGGAGCCGTCCTGCACCCCTTGCGGGCTGGTCAGGCGCTTTCTGAGACGTACCTGGGCGCGGTTGTCACCGATCAGCGTGATCGAGGCGATCTCGACAGCCATCTCTGCGGCGGGACCGTAGCGAGACGGCGGATAGCTCTCCTGCCCCGAGGTCCACATGGTGCGCATGCTGGCCTCGGCAGCCCCTGTGGATTGCGCCAACACCCGGCGGACGCGCAGATCGTTGTCGAGCTGGTTGTAGGCCTCGCGGTCGAGGATGTAGCGGTAGATCTGCGCCTCGATGATGGCGGGCCGCTCGGCAAGCGAGACCGTTTCGACCGTGGCGTTCGGCAGAGCGAGACCGGTCGCGGGGTCATAGGGCACGACGACGGGCGGAGGCGTCTCTACCATCAGGGCGACAGCAGCGGCCGCAAGGCAGCCTAAAACGCCAAAGCCTGCCCCGCCAAGGCCGATCATCCGCCAGAGCTGCTCCCGGCGCAGCGCTCCGTGGATCAGTTCCTCTTCGACCAGTTCCCGCGCACTCATCCCTGCCGTCATGTCCGGTGCCTTGCTCATGGCCGCAGGCTCGGCAGGGTGAAGTCCATGTAGCGGCGCTCTTCGGCGACGGTGGCCGCATCCACCACGCCGGCATTGCCCGCGCCGAGGGTCTGGATGGCTTCAAGCTCCCACATGCGGGTCATGGCGATGGCGAGTTCCGCCGTGACGCGGGTGTTGTGGTCCATCGACGCCTTCAGGTCGTCCATGTCGGGGATCATTGCGACGAGCTGTTCGACGCGTTCGAGCGACTGAGCGGCCTCTGCATGGCTGTTCTGGGCCGCCGCCGACATCACGGCGCCGGTCGTGGCGCGGGTCACAACACCTTCCGCGCCTGGATTGCCGCTGGTGGCGATCTCGCGGAGTGAATCCTCATCGAAGCCCGCACTGGCCAGCGCCTGTTCCATCTGCGTGCGCAGAGGCCCTGCATTGGGGCCGATCAGGCTCGACCAGTCGCCCGCCTGGATGCCGCGGATCAGGCCTGGGATGTCTTCGAAATTAGCTTGCAACAGGTTGTCGAGATCGCCGCCCATGGCCAACCCAAGGATACTGCGCGGCCCGGTGAGCGAGGCATACATTTCGTTCAGCTGATCGAGCTGGCCTTGCAGCGTCTCCAGTTGTTCGAGCGCATTGTCCAGAAGATCGGTCTGGATCCCGAAATCCTGCAGCATCTGCTGAAGCTGGCGGATTTCCTGGGCGATGTTCTGCGTGTCGACCGTGGGCACGCCCTGTGCGGCGACGGGGCCCGCGAGGGCAAGGCCAAGCGCGAGGGTCGCGGCGGTAGTGGTAAGGGAAATGCGCAGTGGCCTTCTCATCGCAATGTCTCCTGGGTGAAATCCATATATTGCCGCTCGGCTGCCTGTGCGGCTGCCATGGCGAGTTGTTCCTCGCTCAGCGGCTGGGTGTGAGTGGCCTTGATCCGGGTGCGGATCGCGACCAGCCGGGCAAGCTCGGCGCGCGCGTAGGTGTTGAGCGCGATGGCCTCGTGCAGGTCTTCGGTCTCGCCGATGCGGGTGATGATGTCCTGCACACGCAGGGCGGCCGCGCGGACCGAGACCAGCGAATAATCCCCGTACACCCCCGCCCCATGGGCCGAGAGGCTGAAGCTCGCATTCGCCAGAAGGACCGGGTCGATGGTGCCGAGCGCATCGATGCCGCCGACGGCGGCGAGGTAGCTGTTGTACTGCTGTGGGATGACCACGACGTAATGCTGCGTTTCGGCAAAGGGCGGCACGCCACCGTAGTTCTGCACGTTGCCGGGGCCCGCGTTATAGGCCGCAAGCGCATGGATGATGTTGCCATCGAACATGTTCAGCATCTGCGCGAGGTATCGCGCGCCGCCGGTGACCTGCAGCCAGGGGTCGTCATAATAGGCCGGGTAGATCCCTAGATCGCCCGCCGTGCCGGGCATGATCTGGGTGAGCCCAAACGCCCCCACGGGGGAGCGCGCGCCGATCTGGAAGCGGCTTTCCTGCCAGATCAGCGCCTGCAGCAGGCAGCGCCATTGCACAAGCGACAGGCCGGCACGGCTTACGCCCGGCAGACCGTGCGTGTCGCGCGCGGCGCGGATGATCAGCTCTTCGATCCCTTCCCGGGCATCGCCGAACATCCGGGCTGCGGCCGGATTGTTGTCATCGGGCGCGTAAAGGCTGGCAGCTGCGCTTTCGACGTCACCAACCGCCCCCTGCCCCGCCTCGAGCCCGGCCACGGTTCCTGCGACATCGCCCGAGCCGAGGGACATTGCATCCATGAGCCCTTCGAGAGAGGCGAGTTGCTGTCGCTCGATCTCGGCCAGTTCCTCTTCGCGGGTCAGCCGGTCTTGCTGCAGTGCGAGATCCTGATCGGTTTGCTCGAGGATCGCTTGGCGCTCTGCGAAAAGGCGCAGATCGAAGGTCGGCACGCCTTGGGCGACAGCTGGCCCCGCAGCGGGACCAGCCAGCGCAAGGCTGACCATCGAGAGGGGAAGCCAGCTCCGCATGGGCTTAGCCGCCAGCCCCCAGCATCACGAAATCGCACGCCGTGTCGCGGCGCGTAACCTCCGCCCCCATGGTCGAGATCGTGGCTGTCGCGGTTGCACCTGGTGCGGGCGCGTCGCGGAAGTTGAAGCAGTTCGCCTGCGCAGGGTTATGCTGCGCGCAGGCTGTCAGGGTCAGGCCGAGCCCGAGCAGCACGACGCCGCGAATGAGGATACAGGTCATGTCACTCTCCAGAAATCAGGGCGGTCGCGGTAATCGGGACCGACAAGGGCCTCGCCCTTCTCCATGCCGCCGAGGATGGTCACGAGGGGGCCAAGGGCGCTGAGATCGGCGTCGATCACCACCGAACCCCGGTCATCGCGCACGAGGGCCAGCCGGGAGGCGGAGCCGACGCCCAAGAGCACGTCGAGTTCCTTCTCGCTTAGGCCGAGCATTGCGTAATCCGCGGCCGAGGCGCGGATGTTGGGCAGAAGCACCTGGGTCGGCACCGCTTCCACGATGGTCTTGCCGGTCCGCGTGCGCTCGAGCTGGCTGGCATATTGGGTCATCATCACGACGACCGCGTTTTGCTTGCGCGCGGTCACCAGCCAGTTCGAAAGCCGCTCCGCGAAATACGCGTTGTCGAGCGCCTTCCATGCCTCGTCGATGACAATGATCGTGGGCTTGCGGTCCTCGATCACCCGCTCGACCCGGCGGAAAAGGTAGGACAGGACCGCCATGCGTTCCCGCTCGCTCTCGGAATCGAGGATGCCGGTCAGATCAAAGCCCGCGACATCAGCGTCGGTGCTGCCCCCGATTTGGAACGTATCGTCTGCGTTCGCCCCGAAGATCCAACCGTAGCGGCCATCGGCCGTCCATTCCTGCATCCGCTCAAACAGATCGCCATCGTCATCGGTCGAGACGAGGAGCGAGGCGAAATCCGACCAGTTTCGCAGCCCTGCGTTCCCGGCGCTGGCGTTCTGGCGCACGACCTCCTGCAGGCGGTTGGTTTGCACCGGGGTCAGGGGTCGGTCGCGGCGTTCGAGGAGGGTCGCGAGCCAGTCGGCAAGCCAGGCTTGGCCGCGCGGGTCGATCTCGGTCTGCAGTGGGTTCAGGCCCGTGGGCCGTCCCGCCCGCACGGTCGAATAGCTACCACCAAGCGCGCGGACGGCCATTTCCATGCCAGCCCGATAGTCGAAGACGAAGAGTCGGGCACCTGCGCGCCGGGCCATGGTCATGAGGAAAGCCGCCAGCACGGATTTGCCCGAACCGGGGCGCCCCAAGATCAGCGTATGGCCACCTGTGGGCTCGCGGTCCGGCGCGCCCTGTTCGTGGAAGTTGAAGCGGAACCCGCTGCGCTCGGGCGTCGGAAAAAGCGTGATCGGCACGCCCCAGGGCACTTGCGCGGCCGTCTTGCCGAGCGGCGTGCGGTGAAAGGTGGCGAGATCGGCGAAGTTGTGGTTGGTGATCGCAGCCTTGCGGCTGCGCGCGCCAGTGTTCCCCGGATGCTGCGCCATGAAATGCGCCCGTGCGCCGAAGGCTTCCGAGATCAGATTGATCCCGGAAGTGGCAGAGATGTTGCGGATTTCGGCCGCGATATCGTCAAGCGCGGCCTGGCTCCGCGCATAGACCGCCACGGTCATGTGGTGCTCGCCGAAGATCAGACGTTTCGATTCCAGATCGTCCTGGGCCAGTTCCAGCTCCTGCGCGAGGCTGACCGCCCCGTCATTGGCGGCTTGCATCAGCCGCAGCTGCCGCTTGATCCGTCCCGCCATGATGTTGGCGTTGATCGGCACGAAAGAATGGGTGACTACCATGTCGACGGGTAGGTTCAGCTCGTCGAGCATCAGGCTGTCGGTCTTGGCGGGGTAGTTCTTCACCGCAAAGATCGCCCCGAGCTTGTTGCCGACAGCACCATCGGACAGCGCAATTGTCTCGCCGCGGAAGGTGACCCGGGTATTGGCCACATCCTCGGCGATCACGCCGAGGCGCGATCGCGGGAAGAGCGGGTGCTCTTCGCCGGTGTTGAGCGAGCCGAGAAAGCCCAGAAGCTCGCCGCTGCCGGCGGCAAGCAGGCGAGGCTTCAGCTCGTCGAAAGACGACAGCAGAAACCCCACGACTTCGTCGAGTTTGCGCAGACGACGGGTCGTGTCCGCTGCATGTCGCGCACGCGACGCCCCCAGACCGAAGGGCAGACGGCTGCCTGTCTCGGGGCGCTTCAGCACGGTCAGGGTCAGGGTCTTGTCGCGAAGGCCTGCCCGACCCAGATGCGCGTGCCATCGTTTGTCGACGGCGGCGGCAAAGCCCTCGCCAGGGATGGGCGGCAGGGTCACGTCGACCGCTTTCGAGACCTTGTGCAGGTAGAAGGAAAATTCCGTCCCCACCTGTGCGACGATGCCTGCGAGAAGCCCGCCGATCCGGTCGAGATGCGCATCCTCGCTTGTGGTGCTGTTCACCCCTTCCAGCCGGATGCATTGCATCAGCTCGTTGCCGCGCGTCCGGATCGTCCGGTCGGTGACAAGGCTCACATAGGGCAGCATCGACGAGAGCCGCTTCTCGCCCTTGACCCATGCGGGCAGCGCGGTAAGCGGATCGAGACCCTCAGCCACGTCATCGGCCAGTCCATCACGGGGCATAGCTGTCGCCCCCGTGGAGCTTGCGGTTCGTGGTCGGCGGGGTTTCCTGCAATGTGATCACCAGGACATCGAGAAAGTTCGGATCCCAGTCCGCGGCTTTCCAAAGCGCCGGCCAGGCCAATCCTGCGGCCAAGGCAACCACCCAGCTCTGCACCCAGAGAAACAGAAGCGTCGAGCCGAAGAGCCAGACCATGGCGTACATGATCGGCAAGCCCATCAGCTTGGGCGGCCTGAGAAGGCCGATGAACACGCGGGACTGGTCGGACATGGGTGCTTCTCAGGTCGTCCAGATTGCGGCGACGATGGTGGGGGCTGCGGCAATGCCTGCGATCGCGACCACGACCCAGAGCGCCTGGCGGAAATCGAGGATGCCGAAGAGCCAGGAGAGGAACACGCCGATCAGCGCGAGCGTGCCGATCACGATGCCCAACGGGCCGGTGATCGCATCGACGATGCCTTGGAGAAGCGTCTGCACGGGCGAGAGGTCGATGCTTTGGGCAAGCGCCGGTCCCGCCAGCACGATGAGGGCCATCGCGCCGAGCGCGACAATAGAAGATTTGGACGTCACGAAAGGTCTCCTCTCAGCCGCTGGAACACGGCTGTCACACGGGCCACATGGCCTTGGGTTTCTCGAAAGGGGGGAATGCCGCCATGGCGGGTGACCGCATGGGGACCGGCATTGTAGGCCGCGAGCGCCAGCGCGGGATCGCCGAACTGCTCAAGCATCATCAGAAGGTAACGGGCCGAGCCGTCGAGGTTCTGGGCGATATCATGGGGGTCGACACCGAGCTCGTGGGCGGTGTCGGGCATGAGCTGGCCGAGCCCGATGGCCCCGACCGGGCTCAGCGCAAGCGGGTTATAGGCGCTCTCGACCTCGATATTGGCGCGGTAGAACAGCGCCCAATCGGTGACCGACAGGCCCGCCTGACGCAGAGCGTCATGGCTGCCGTAGCGCAGCGCGGTTGTTTCGATGGCGTGGAGGATTTCGGGTGAGGCGCGGACCGCGCGCGGGGCGACCGCTGCTGCAGCCGTCACATCGCTCAGGGGATCATCATCCCCGCGGGACTGCGGCGCTGCAAAAAGAAAGAGGCGATCTGGAAGGGGCCCATTCCGGGCATCGTCGTCGCCGGTGAACGAGCGCAGGCTGCTCGTGGTCTCGGCCATGTCGATCAGTCGGCCATCGGGGCTGACCTGGAAGATGAAACCGTCGGCAAGGGCCGGGGGTGCTGAACAAACACCTGTACCCAATGCAACAACGAGCGCAAATGCGCGGTCAGTTGTCCTTGACCAGAACCGGGCCGGTTCGTGGCTCGGGCGTGCGCCCGGGTGCTGCATGGCGCTCGCGGGCGCCTTCGATGAGCGGGATGCTGGCAGTCGTGCAGCCCATGTCGGCAAGGAAGCTGACAAGTCCGACAATCGTCTTGAACTCGCGAACCTTGAGATAGCTACGGCTCGTGACGAGCATCTTGTCGTCACGCCCGTCTTCAGCAACGGCACGGATGACCCATGTGCCGTACCAACTGTTATGGCGCTTTTCGGCGCCTTCCTTGCAGACCACCTCGATAAGGTAGTGTTCGGCCAGCAGGCCGCGCAATCCGTCTTCTGTAACCACATTCGGTGCTTCTTCTATCATGGCCTTCCCTTGGGTCCTTTCCTGCCTGAGGTGCAGTACCGGTCCCACGGGTTCGAAACACCGTGGGCGATACAAGACAACATGAACGATGGCAAGACAATTAAAACGACTTGACGCAGATTGCCTTGCTCCGATAACGGTGATAGCTGACAAAGCCGTGATCTTAAAGGCGGCAAAGGAGTTTTGCCCTGCACATGTCCTGTGCGTGCAACATTCCCCTGGCGCTGCTGATCACCGTCCTTGTGGTGAGTGGTCCGGCCCATGCCTGCATTCCGCCCGAACGGCCGTTCCTGCCCGCATCGCGAGAAGACATGCGCGCCTATGCGGACCTGATCCGGGGGGATTTCGAGGCCTACATCGCCGACGCGCAGAACTACTTCCGTTGCATCGACGAGGAACGCGCGCGGGCCTTTATCGAAGCCAGGGAAGTGAGCGAGGAATACGGGCGGTTCGTCGAGGCTGTCGAGTAGCCCCTTCCCGCCGGCACTGGGCACCCCTCATCCTGTGCCGATGATACGGCGATGATTTTGCTAGAGGATGTTCGGTCTGTAACCCGTCCAAGGCACGCCACGCATCAGTTGCTTATGCGGCGACCATGCGGTTCAATCAGGGTTCGTCTCCGGCCAATTTACAGAAAGGATTTACACCCCGTGTCTTTGCGTTTCTGGCAACGTATCCGTCTTGCGCCCGGGGTGACGCTGAACCTCTCGAAATCGACAGCATCTCTGTCGTTCGGACCGCGCGGTGCCAAATACACTGTCAGCCCCCGGGGAAACCGGGCCACACTCGGGCTGCCGGGCACGGGCCTCTTCTACACCATTCAGGACCGCAAGGGCGCGCGTGCAGCCACCCCAACACGGGACAAGCTGTCCCTCGGGTTTTTCCGAAGGCTCGTGACCCCACCCGAGGAAAAGGCGCTCATAGACGGGCTGCGTGCGCTCAACGACGGTGATGAGAATGCGGCGCTGTCCCAGCTGGAAGCCGCAAGCGATCTGCCCGACTCCGCCTGGATGGCCGGCATGATCCGCTTGAAGCAGGAGGCATTTGCGCGGGCGCGCGGGCATCTGGAAAGCGCGCTTGCGGCGGGCGACAGGCTAGGCGCGCAGTTCGCGAAATATGACCTCTCGCCCCAAATCACCCTGCCGATCGCCAAGGGCATCTTTGCTCACATCTCCCCCACCGAGCGCGGCACACGGCTTGCGCTGGTGGAACTGTGCGAGGCGAGCGGAGACGCCGAAGGCGCGGCGCAGCATCTCGAGCAGCTGATGGTCATCGCACCGGAGGATCCCGTGGTGCTCTTGTCCTTCGTCCAGATCGCGCTCGACGTACCCCAAGATCACAACCTGCTCGACCGGGTGATCGCCCTGACCGTGGCCACCCAGAATGAGACACCGATCGACACGGGCATTCTGCTCTACCGTGCTCGGGCGCTCGCGGCCCGCGGCCTGCTCGACGCCGCCATCGACGTGCTCACCCGCGCGGGCCGCCGTCGCAAGGACCGCCCCGATCGTCTTCTCCACCAGATCCGTCATGACCGCGCGGAGCTTTACGAACGCGTGGGTCGCAAGGCCCAGGCACGCCGTGAGTTCGAGAAGCTCTTCGTGGAGGCACCGGAGTTTGAAGGCTTGGCAGAGAGACTGGGGTTAACGTGAATCGTTCGACGGGTCGGGCGGGAAGTTGCCGTTCGCTGCGCATTGGATGAATGACCCAGGTTCGTAGTGGAGCGGACGTTCGGTGCCCCGCCGTTGGTCAGCCATCGCCCCCTCGGCTCTCGTCATCCGCTGATTATGAATAATGACCCTCGTAAGGTAAGATGGGCGCTTTTCGGTTCTCGAGATAAAAGTTAACCCTTTCCGTAGGTTGGATCGATCCTGAAATGGATCTGCCAACATTTCTCGGGTATGTGGGCCGATCGCTCTACGCACTCGGCCATGTCAATGGTGACTTTCGTTAGTGTATGGGTTTGACTATTCTCAAAGTGGCGAAATTCGGCGCTGACTAATTACGGTAGGTATTTAAGTGGCGAGAAGTATCACTGACGAGGAAATCGGCTTGATAAAGGCCTTACTTGCTAGAGGCGAGCGCAATGTAGACATACAATTCCATTTTAACCGGCCAGATAGGCCAGTCAACTCTGGGCGCATTAGTCAAATTAGTAACGGAACTTACGGGCCAAACGTCCCTGCTGCATCACAAGTTGAGCTCGCGAACTTCCTTGCGATTTTTCAGGTTGCTGGGGTTAGCGTGGCCAAGGATGCGTGGCGGGTTGCGTATCGCTTCCACCCCGTGGGACAAGGCATGCTCCACTCTGGCGAATTGCGTCAGGGAAGCCGCCAGCCTTTCACTTGGGTATATGATTGCGGCAGCGTCACCGCGGCAGCACAGGTCGAGAGCGAGCTCAATGACTTATGCACCGCGCGCAACGCTGCGCCTGGATCAAAACCCAGTCTCGATTTTGTCGCTCTGTCTCATTTCGACGCCGACCATATTTCCGGCCTCGTGTACCTGCTTGGGCTTTTCGAGGTGAAGATGATCCTCCTGCCCTTCCTGCAGCTCTGGCAGCGGTTCTGGATCGCGGCATCATCTGATGATCTCGACGCAGACTTTCTGCGGTTTCTAGTCGATCCCGCCGGCTACCTCCGTGACGTAGACGGAGGTGGGGAGGCGAGGATCGTTTTCGTGCCACCGAGCGCGGACGGCCCCCCGCCCCCGCCCGCGCCCGACGCCGGTCCGCCCGTCGGTCCGCGTGGGGAGGTCGACGACCGGCCGATGAAATTACGACTGGAGACTGAACGCGTCCTAGACGTGGTCGGCGGCGAGATCCCCGGCGTGACAGGGCAGCGCCTGTCGGCGGCGGAATTCCTGAAAATGGGATCGGTGCTCGACATCGACGGATTATGGGAGTTCGTCCCGTATAACGATGCACACCAAGCCAAGCGTTGCCCGGCAGGTTTCCCGGCGACCGTCGAGCCGCTGATCAAGACCTTGCTAGACGCCAACCATCCGGCCGATCGGAAAAAGGCCCAGGATGCACTTAAAGCCCATTATGACACGACCTTCGGCAACAGCGCCTATCGCCGCAATATCATCTCACTGTTCCTGTACGGCGGTCCGGTGTCGACACCTGCCGAGGCCTATTTCAAGACCGGCGAGACACAACTTGGCAATATGGCCTGTCACCACAAGCCAGATAGGCCGCGCCTATCCGCGACCCATTTCTCGATGCTGTTCACAGGAGATGGTTCGCTGAACTCAAAGCCGCGCCGGACTGGGTTCGAGAATTTCTTCACGCCCTATGGCCGCCTCAGCAAGGCCTCGGTTTTCCAAGTGATGCATCATGGCGCGTCCGGGAACTCGTCGCCCGAGGCCGCAGCCCTTGTGATGCCGCGCGCGAGCATCTTTTGTTCCGACCCCAGCAAGGGCCAAAAGCATCCCGATGCTGACGTGTTGCGGCAGTTCTGGCCCTATAACTGCATCCAAGTCGATGATGCGATCGGCTGGCTGATGCTTGGGGTGTTCGTGTTCTAGGTCGTTAAGGTCGTTCCCGACTGCTGTATGGGCGACAACGGTTCGAAACAGATAACCGGTCGTCCAACGGCGATGCCCGTATAGTCGCTCTTTGGCGCAAAGAAGTGCCATCGAGCCCCGATCGGGCCTTGGCGTATGACTCCGGCCTGTCAGTCCATGCCGCACGATGTCGTTGATGACCGGTTCAGGGAAGCTGCGCTGCAGCGAAGGGCTTTTCTGAGAACGGCCGCTCAGGGCCGGGCACGTCAGTTGTGGCGCTTCACTCCAGATCGACGTCGCCCAAGCGCGGTGCATGGACATGCGTTCGGACCAAGAACGCAGCGGCAGCGCCGGCGATGGCACCGAAGAGGTGCGCCTCCCACGACACGCCGGGTTGGCCCGGAAGAACGCCCCAGAGAATGGAGCCATAGAGAACACCGACCACCAATGCCGCGCCCAGCGTGATCGGCGAGCGATCCACGAGGCCACGCACGACGAGGAAGCCGAACCAGCCGAAGACCAGCCCTGACGCACCGATATGAGTGGCCGAGCTGCCGAACAGCCAGACGAGAGCGCCGCCGAGCCCGATCACCACGGCGTTCACCGGCAGCAAGGCCCGCGTGGTTGTTGCCACCAGCAGTCCACCCATCACCAGCAGCGGTGGCGTATTGGCCATCAGGTGCCCGAAGCTTCCATGCAGGAGGGGCATTGCGATGATACCATCCAACCCACCGAGGTACCGTGGGATCAGCCCGAACGCCGGGTTCAGGCCGTAGCCGGTGATCCAGTTGACGACCTGGATCGCCCAGAGCACGGCGATAAACGCGACAAGCGCCGCGGCGCGCCGCAGGAAGGCGCGCATTTGATCCCGGTTCATCATGGGGGCGACAGTAGACGTCTCCGCAAGGCCTTCAACGGCTTTCGCTCGCTTCATAGGATGCGGCTATGGGACCGAGGTTCAGGGCGGAGAACCTCGCCACGGCTCAAACCAAGAGCGCGGCTGCCTACCGATGGCTATGATGAGGCATCAGAGCCTCATCTCCAAGAATGGTGAACGCCTTTCCACCCCTTGTCGCTCTCTTTCGAAGCACGACCGAGGCGAACGCCGTTTCTTGGCGATCAAATCTGCTTGCTATCGTAAGTGTTGTTTTGTATCGCCACACTATTATAGATGGAGTCGGCGTCATGAAACACAAAGTCCGGACCGCGGCAGCCGCCGCGGCCATCACTGTATCGAGCCTCGTCGGTTCGGTCGAGCCGGCGCAATCCTACCAGGTCGACTGTGCCATTCTGCTCTGTCTGGCAGGCGGCTGGCCGGCATCGGCGCCCTGTGCCCATGCGCGTGCGGTCTTCATCCGCAGGATCACACCTTGGCCGATCGAGCCACCCTTGCAGATCTGGCGTTGCCCGATGGGAGCGTCGTTCAACGCCCCCGCCCCGCTCTCGCCGATGGAACGGCTTTACGACATTGCCTTCCGGGCGGCGCCTCAGGTCAGCGTACCGCAAGCTCCTCTGCCCCTGGTCCAAGTCCAATCAGACGAGCAGGCCGACATCGACATTTCGGGCGACGCCTTCGACTTCGTCCGCAGCATCCGTGTCTTTCACATCCAGTTCAGCCAACGCGAAAACAGTGACGGCGACTGCAACACCTACGACGCCACGCGCCTCGGTTCCTACGGTGTGCAGGGTGACTATCGATGGACACGGTCGAGTGTCGCCCAGGTCCCGCCCGCATCACAACTGCCAGACACCGGGCACTGTAACTGGGTCAGCTACCGCTCGGTCTTCGTGGACTGGCGAGATCATGAGGGGAACTACGGCTTCGAAGAGGTCCGCTACTGAACTTGCCCGGGCCTGCCGGAGGCAGGTCCGCACCTGATCATCTTGCACCTGTGACGGTGCACCGAACCCAAAAAGGGAAACGACGCCAGACCGAAAAGCCTGACGCCGCGCTAGAAGAACCCGTGAACAAGGAGCTTCTAACGCACTGTCAGAACCGCCGCAACCAGCAAAGTTGTTTTGCTGGCAAGAATGTTGTTTGCTCTCGGCATGGGGTCGTCTCTTACAGGAGACACCGACCATGGAACCCACGACCGGCCTGATCCTGAGACGGATCACCCAGACAGAGCTGTCCGTTTCCGCTCACAAGCTGGCGACCGTCATCCTCGACGCCATTGCGTGGAAGGAGGGATACAACGGGCTGCCGCGCGGGACGGCCGCCTTTACCCTCGCCGACCTCGCGTCGAAGATGGGCATCTCGCGCCAGTACCTGACCGAGCTGCTGGCTGAACTCGAGGCGTCCGAACTGGAGCTGAAGCGAGAGAAGCCCAACGGTAAGTTCGCCCCTTGGCTCTTCCGCTTCACAGCCTTCGATACCGAGGACGGAGATCAGGATGTTGCGTCAGGCACAGGCGACACATCACTATCTAGAGAAAGAAATAACAAAACTATCTTCTCGGGACAGATCACCATTTCTGAAACATCGAACGTCTTTCAGACTTGTTGGGCGGAGTTGATCAAAGCTGCGAAGAGGGCCCTGCCCTGCTGGAACGTCGACACGCAGGTGATCTGGGACCGCTTCTTGGCTTTCAACCGAGCGCGCGGGAACGACAGGGTTCCCGCCGGCTACCTTCTCGGGTTCATGCGCCGATGGCGCACCTCACCCGATTCGGTAAGCCGACCGGCGGAAGCGCCATCTCCGCAGCAGGCGGCTGACCCACGGGAGCGGGAGTTGCACGCTCAGATCAAGGCCGCACCCAGCGGTAACCGGCAGTTTCACGCGTCAGACCTGTGTCGGCTCATCGGGCAGGCTGCCTACGACGCGCGGGTCGTCGATGTCATCCGGCAGTTCGGCTGTCCAAGGTTTACGGCCACCCTTGCGGTGCATGGTCAGGCCGTGATGGCTGGAGAAATTCAGCGATGAACGAAAATACACTGGATGGGTTGACATGGATCAAGGCGCATATGCGCTACGACGCATAATCATTTAACCATGCAGGATGTACTGACCGCCATTTGCGACCCGACCCGCCGCGCAGCACTCGCCCTTCTCTGGGATGGGGGAGAGCACTGTGTTTGCGAATTGATGGCGAGGCTCGACGCGAGCCAGAGCCGGATGTCGCGGCACATGAAGGTGCTGCGTGAGGCCGGCCTCGTGCTGGACAGACGCGACGCGCAATGGGTGCGCTACCGCCGGAACCCCGACCTCGCGCCGGAATTCGCGGCCGTGATCGACGCTGTGCTGACCGCCGAATTCAATCTTGAAAGGAAGGTCGCATGACCGTCGAGACACATGACCCGGCCCCGCATCGCGGCGCGCCCGACTGGCTCTGGTATGTCGGCGTCCCCGCCGTCGGCGCGGTCCTCTACCTGCTCTATGGTCAGCTGATACCGATTTCGGAATGGGTGACAGCGCTGTTTCCGGTGGCGCGCGACAGCCACACAGGCGAGGCCATCGCGTTTTTCGTCTACGACGTGCCGAAGGTACTGCTGCTGCTCACAGGCATCGTCTTCGTCACCGGCGTGCTGCGCAGCTGGTTCAGCCCGGAAAAGACCCGCGCGATCCTGGCGGGCAAGAACCAGATCTGGGGCTATCCGCTGGCCTCGCTTCTGGGCGTGATGACGCCGTTCTGTTCGTGCTCATCGGTGCCGCTCTTCATCGGCTTTGTCTCGGCAGGCATCCCGCTGGGGGTGACGTTTTCCTTCCTGATCGCGGGGCCGATGGTCGGTCCGGTGGGCCTCGGGCTGCTCTATGGCCTCGTCGGCTGGCAGATCGCCACGATCTACCTCGTCTTCGGATTCACCATCGCCACGGTCGCAGGGTTCGTCCTCGGGCGCATGGGGCTGGAGCGCTACCTGCAGGACTGGGTGCGCGAGCTGAACGCGGGCCCCGTGAGCGATCTGCCCGAGGAACGGCTGACGCTGGTGGACCGGCTGAAGATCGGTGTCGAACAGGTGCGTGAGATCGTTGGCAAGGTCTGGATCTGGGTCCTCGTCGGCATCGGCATCGGCGCCGCGATCCATGGCTACTTACCCGAAGAGATGATGCTGCGGATCATGGGCGGCGAGGCCTGGTGGTCGGTTCCCGCGGCCGTCGTCGTGGGCGTGCCGATGTACACCAATGCGGCTGGCGTCATTCCCATCGTCGAGGCGCTGCTGGGCAAGGGCGCGGCGCTTGGCACGACGCTGGCCTTCATGATGTCGGTCATTGCGCTGAGCTTGCCCGAAATGATCATCCTGAAGCAGGTGCTGAAACTTCGCCTGATCGCGATCTTCCTCGCGGTCGTTTCGGCGGGGATCCTCGCCACCGGCTTTCTCTTCAACTTCCTGCTGTGAGCGACCCTCCGGGTTGAAGCAATTCTTTGAAAGGACACGCACATGAAAACCGTCAAGGTCTACGGCCCCGGCTGCAAGCGCTGCGAGACGACCGAAGCCATGGTCAAGGAGGCCGCCGCAAAGCTCGGCGTCGCGGTCGAGGTCGAAAAGGTCACGGACGCGAAATCCATCGCCATGGCGGGCGTCATGTCCACGCCGGGCATCTCCGTCGATGGCAAACTGGTCCATGCCGGTGGCCTGCCGGATGCCGGGAAGCTTGATGGCTGGCTCCGCGCATGATCCGCGCTTTGGTCGCCGCCGTTGCCGTCCTCGCTTCTTCGACCTTCGCCTTGGCGGATGCCCTCGAGATCCAGCCGGTCACAGATGATGTCTGGGCGATCGTCGGCCCGCTGGAACAGCGTAGCCCGGAAAATCTCGCCAACAACGCCACCTTCGGACTGGTTGTGACGCCCGAGGGGGCGGTCCTGATCGACCCGGGCGGGTCCTGGCAGGGTGCCGAGATGCTGCACGCCGTCATCCGCACCGTCACCGATCAGCCGGTGGTCCATGTCATCAATACGGGCGGACAGGATCACCGCTGGCTCGGCAACGGCTACTGGCAGGCGCAGGGTGCCACGGTGATCGCCTCGGAAGCGGCGGTCGAGGATCATCGCGCCCGCGCCGACGACCACATGATCGCACTGTCGCAGTTTCTGGGCGAAGGGCTGGACGGGACCGAACCGGCTTATGCCGATGTGACCTTTGAGACCGATTATACGCTCGAGTTTGGAGGCCTCACCTTCGAGATCATGCATCGCGGCGCCGCCCATACGCCGGGCGAAAGTTTCATCTGGCTCGACGAGCGCGACGTGATGTTCACTGGCGATATCGTCTATGTGGATCGTATCCTTGGCAATGGCCCGGCCCGCGACACTGACAGCTGGATCGCTGTGTTCGAGGTCATGGCGGCATTTGATCCCGCCCACATTGTGCCAGGACATGGCCACGCGACCGATCTGGCCACGGCCACGCGCGACACCTACGACTACCTTGTGAACTTGCGCACGCAGATCGGCGCGCTGATCGAGGCTGGCGGGGACATCATGGACGCGCCGCAGATCGACCAGTCGGCCTGGGCCTACCTGGACCAGTTCGAGGCGCTGGCGGGCCGCAATGCGCAGGCGACCTATGAAGAAATGGAGTGGGAGTAATGTTGGAGTATCGCGTCACCGCCCGCCGCATCGACAGCCATGGCTCGGAGGCCGAGGCGAAGGCCGCGCGTCTGGTGCTCGACACCGACATGGCTGGGCGTGACGACGCCTTCAATCCGGCCGAGATGCTGCTGGCCAGCCTTGCGGCCTGCCTCCTGAAGGGGGCCGAGCGGGTGACGCCAATGCTCAAGTTCGATCTGCGCGGCATCGAGGTCAGCCTGCATGGCGTGCGGCAGGACAGCCCGCCGAAGATGGTCCGTATCGACTACGAGATCGTGGTCGATACCGACGAAACCGACCAGCGGCTGGACCTCCTGCACCGAAACCTGCGCAAATACGGCACCATCTCGAACACGCTGGCTGAGGCCACCGAACTTGTCGGGACGATCCGGCGGAAAGTCTGATCCGTGCCCCAGACCCATGCCCACGATCACGCGCCGTCTGTTGATCTTGGCCCGGCCTTTCGTTGGGCCGTCGGGCTCAACACCGCCTATGTGATCGTTGAGGCCATCGCGGGGTTCCTGACCGGGTCGCTGGCGCTGCTGGCGGATGCGGCGCATAACCTGACCGACGTGGCGGGGCTGCTGATCGCATGGGCGGCGGCGGTTCTGGCGAAACGTGCGGCGACGCGAGCCCACAGCTGGGGGTTGGGCCGCGCCACGATCATGGCGGCGATGCTGAATGCGCTCGCCATCCTGATTGGCGTCGTCTGGGTGATCTGGGAGGCGTCGCAGCGGTTCCAGTCGCCGGTCGAGGTGCCGGGGCTGACCATCCTGATCGTGGCGCTGGTGGGGGTCGGCGTGAACACCGGCTCTGCGCTCCTGTTCATGCGCGCGCAGAAGGACGACCTGAACGCCAAGGGGGCGTTTCTGCACATGGCGGCCGACGCCGCCGTCTCGGGCGCGGTGGTGCTGGCGGCGGCGGGCATTCTGCTGACCGGCTGGACATGGCTCGATCCGGCCGTCGCCATCGCTGTCAGCCTGCTGATCGCCGTGACGGCTGCGGGACTGTTCCGCGAGGCGCTGCACCTCAGCCTCGATGGCGTCCCCGACCGGGTGGACCTGGGCGAGGTGGCCGCGTGGCTTGCCCGGCAGGAGGGCATTCGCGATGTGCATGACCTGCATATCTGGCCGCTCTCGACCACGCGCACGGCGCTCGCGGTGCATGTGGTCAGCAAGGCGCAGGACACCGATGCGATGCTGCACGACCTTGCCGAGGGGTTGGAGCACGGGTTCGGGATCGCGCACAGCACGATTCAGGTCGAGCGCGAGCCCTGCGGCGCCAGCTGCCTTCGGGCCCACGCGTAACGCAGGGCATCCATTCCGGGCGCAGCACCAGGTCCGTCCAGAAGAATCATTTACAAAACTAGGATTGTGGTTATTTTGACGTCATGACCACGACCAGTCCCAATGCCCGCGCCCTTGCCGCACTTGGCCATGATGCCCGCCTGTCGATCTTTCGCCTGCTGGTGAAGGCCGGGGACGACGGGCTGCGCGTCAGCGATATCGGCGAGCACCTGGGGCTCGCCCCGTCGACCTTGGCGCATCACCTCTCGACGCTGGTCGATGCGGGGCTGGTGCTGCAGGACAAGCAGGGCCGCGAGGTGTTCAACCGGGTCGATTTTCCCGCGATGCACCGTGTTGTCGGATTCCTGACCTCCGAATGCTGCGCCGGTGTTGCGGTCCGCGCGTCGGAGGATGCGGCGTGAGATGCGCGTGCTCTTTTTCTTGCTCTGAAACAACTGCAATTCCGGAGATTTGGTTATGACTGACACAACCCTCCCGACACCCGGCCTCCGGTCCACGCTGCGCCATCTGTGGCAGGACCAGCGGGTCTGGCTCGCTTCGGCGCTGATCCTCGCGGCGCTGGCGGTGTTCGACGCGCCCCAGGCCGCGGACAGCGCCCTGTTCGCAGGCAATGCCCTGCTGGGCACGGCGCCCTTCCTGATCCTGTCGATCGCGATCGCCGCTTGGGCAAACGCCACCGGCGCCGACAACCTGATCGCCAAGGCCTTCACCGGCGCGCCGATCCTGATGATCGGGCTGGGCGCGCTGGCGGGGGGCATCTCGCCTTTCTGCTCTTGCGGGGTGATCCCGCTGATTGCGGCGCTGCTGGCGATGGGCGTGCCGCTGTCCGCCGTCATGGCCTTCTGGCTCGCCTCGCCGATCATGGACCCGTCGATGTTCGTGCTGACGGCGGGCGTGCTGGACCTCGAGTTCGCTGTGGCCAAGACCATTGCCGCCATCGGTCTTGGCGTATTCGGCGGGACGGTGGTGCACCTGATGATGAAGGGCGGTGCCTTCGCCGATCCGCTGCGCGAGGGCATCGGTAACGGCGGCTGCGGCGGCGCGAAGATCCGCGCGCCGAAGCCGGTGGTGTGGCGCTTCTGGACCGATGCGGACCGCCGGGCGAAGTTCGGCAAGACGGCGCTGACCACGACGCTGTTCCTCGCCAAATGGCTGACGCTGGCATTCATCCTCGAGAGTCTCATGCTGGCGTGGATCCCGGCGGAAACCGTCACCGCCGCGCTCGGAGGCGAGGGGCTGCTGCCGATTGTGACCGCGACGCTGGTGGGAGTGCCCGCCTATCTGAACGGCTACGCGGCCCTGCCGCTGGTCGGCGGTCTGATCGAGCAGGGCATGGCGCCAGGGGCGGGCATGGCATTCCTTGTGGCGGGGGGCGTCACCTCAATCCCGGCGGCGATGGCGGTCTGGGCGCTGGCGCGGCCGCAGGTCTTTGCGCTCTACATCGGGCTGTCGCTGACCGGTGCCTTTGCATCGGGGCTGCTGTTCCAGCTCTGGACGCAGATGGCATGAACACCAGCGGCGGGGCGAATTGCCTCGCCGCCTTCTTCCAGATCGAAGCCCCATCATGATCCCAAGACTATCCCCGGCGCGACGCGGGCTGATCGTCGCCGCGCTCGGCTCGTCCCTCACCGTGAGCTGGGCCTCCAGCTACTACATCCCCGCCGTTCTGGCCGTGCCCATGGCCGAAGACCTCGGCCTGTCGCCGGTCTGGGTGTTCGGCGCGTTTTCCATGGCGATGGTGGTTTCGGCAATGGTCGGACCCTGGGCCGGGGCGCGGATCGACGGTTTTGGCGGCCGGGGCGTGCTGATGCTGTCCAACCTCGTCTTCGCAGCAGGACTTGGGCTGCTCGCCGTGGCGCCCTCACCGCTTGTCCTGTTCGCGGGCTGGGCGGTCATCGGGCTCGGCATGGGGATCGGGCTTTACGAGGCGGGGTTCGCCACGCTGGCGGGGATCTACGGGAAGGAGGCGCGGGGGCCGATCACTGGGATCACCCTGATCGCCGGGTTCGCGAGCACTGTCGGCTGGCCCCTCTCCGGATTGATGCTGGCGACGTGGGGCTGGCGGGAAGCCTGTATCGGATGGGCGCTGATCCATCTGGCCGTGGCCTTGCCGCTGAATGCGTGGCTGCCAAAGGGCACCAGGGTGGTAACCACACCGGAGACGCCGGTCGAGGACGGTCCGCCGCCATCCCGACTTGCGCTCTGGCTGCTGGCCTTCGTCTTCGCCGCGACCTGGTTCAACTCGACCGCCATGGCCGCGCACCTGCCCGGGCTGCTCCAGGCCGCAGGGGCAAGCACGGCGGTCGCCATCGGGGCGGGCGCGCTCATCGGTCCGGCGCAGGTCGCGGCACGGGTGCTGGAGTTTGGCCTGCTGCGCCGGTTCCATCCGCTTGTCTCGACACGCGTGGCGGCTGCGGCGCATCCCATGGCCGCCGTGGCGTTGGTGAGTTTCGGGGGACCGGCTGCCTATGCCTTCGCCCTCCTGCACGGGGCGGGGAACGGCATCCTCACCATCGCCAAGGGCACGCTGCCGCTGGCGCTTTTCGGCGCCGCGGGATACGGGCGGCGGATCGGCTGGCTCAATGCACCCGCCCGCATCCTGCAGGCTGCAGCACCCCTGATCTTCGGCGCCGCCCTGACGGCCTGGGGCATCTCGGCGATTTGGCTGACAGCGGGGATCGGGGTCGCCTCGTTCATCGCCTTGCTTATCCTCAGGCGAAGCTAAGGCGCGCTGTTTCTAGGCAGAGGACCATGTCTGCAGGATTTCTTCAGCCCTACGCCTGGGCCTCTTAGTCCGTGGACCAGTGTGGCGACCAAGAACAACAAAGGCGGCCAGATGCTTGTCGGCAGACAAGTGAAAGGCGTCCCGAAGTGCTCTGGAACGCATTCTCTTGCCGCTCAACGGCTTGGCATGCAGGTCGAGTGACAAAGCGGCCAGCAGCAGGTTCTGCAACCCCGCCCCGACGCTGATCCATTGCTCCTCTACGGGGACGACGGGGTGGTCTGGCGTCAGACTCGCCAGAATCGCGATAAGACACGGCCCCGCCATCGCGCGATCCCGCGCAGATTGTAGTGTCGCAGCATCGGCGGCAGGATCAGCCTCAAGTGCCGCATTCGCAAAAATCTCGCCCAAGGCCGCCCGCTGATGGGCGGGGACATGAACGAGTTGCAAAGGGTATAGACCACCATGATCGGGCGCTGCGGCCGCAGCACTCGCCAAGACTGCAAGTTCTTCAGGCGAAAGGTCCGGTCCGGTCAGATGCCGTGGCCCGACGGATCGGCGGGACAGGATTTGCCCCAGTATATCCGTCATTCGCACAATGGCTCGACAGTCAGCGACTGGCCCGGTCTGACCACCTCGATTTCCGGAGGGATGACGGCGATCCCCATGGCCAGTGCAATGGGCGACATCGAGGCTGAGGCACCCTGTCCAAGCCGAACTAAGACCGGGCGCCCGAAGGCGTCGCGGGAATCCCACCTGACGGGCACATATTCCCGCCGTCCCGTCGCCCGAACATAGTTGAAGCCTGCGACGGCGGGTAGCCAGGTGTCCGGTTCTTCCGTCAGCCCTGCAGCCCGGCGCAAGGCGGGCTTGGCGATCTGGGAAAAGGTGATGGCGGCAGCGTAAGGGTTGCCGGGCAGTCCGAAATACAGCGCCTGACCAAGCCGACCGACGGTCAGCGGCTTGCCGGGGCGGATCGCGACCTTGAGCACGTCAAGCTCGGCGGCCTCGAGACGTAACGCGTCAAGGATGTGATCTTCTTCACCCGCCGATACGCCGCCCGAGGAAATTACCACGTCATTGGTCTGTGCGGCATGGCGGATGGCAACACGGATGCTTGCGGGGTCGTCCGGAAGGATGCCGAGATCGGTCAGCTCGACCCACGGGAGACGAGACAGCTTCGCCCGCAGAAGCACACGGTTGGAATTATAGATTTGCCCCGGCCCAAGGGCGCTACCCGGCTCGGACAACTCGTCGCCGGTGGACAGGATGGCGACGCGCAGGAGGGGCCGCACGGTGACGGACGCGACACCACAACCCGCCAGCAGCGCCAGCCTGGGCGGGGTCAGCGCCAGCCCGGCGGCCAAGGCCTGGGCACCATCGGCCACATCCTCACCGCAGCGACGGATGTTCTGGCCGGAGCGGGGCGCGTTCGTCAGAGAAATCTTGTCTCCGTCGCGTGAGACCTGTTCCTGCATAACGACGGCATCAGCCCCGAATGGCACCGGCGCGCCGGTGAAGATGCGGGCCGCGGTGCCGGACGCAAGGGTGAGGGCGCGCGCGTCGCCTGCCGCGATGCGGACAGACACGGGCAGGTGCCATGGGCCTTCGCCGGTCAGATCTGACAGGCGCAAAGCATAGCCATCCATGGCGGAATTGTCGAAGGGTGGCAGCGCGTGAGCCGCCATGATCGGAGTGGCCGTCACGCGACCGACCGCTTGATCAAGCGGCAGCATCTCTTGCCCGGTAACTGGGCAGGCCGCAGCGATGGCACGTAGGCGTGCAGCGTCGACGGAAAGCGTTGGCCCGGATTTGCCTGCTGAACAGACCGCAAGACTCGACATGGCTTTTCCCCCTCCCAAAGGAAAAAAGCCCGCCCCGAGTGTCTGGGGCGGGCCGCTGTAGTCAGATCAGAGCATGATCTCGTGGGACTTGAACGAGATGCCCCGGGTCTGGGCAGTCGCATCCGAGATCTTGCGGATGTCGCCCCAGCAGTGCTTGTAATCCGGCAGCACCAACTCGTTCACGCCCGGGTTCACCACATTGCCCTGGCTGCCCGCAGGCGAGCCGAATACCATCGCTACGGTGTTCCGCTTCAGCGTCGGCATCGGATAGGCCATGCCCTGCGTCACGCCGTTGTCGTTGATGATCTCGAGCAGATCTCCCGGGTTCAGGCCCAGATCGACCATGTCATCGGGATGCATCTCGACGAACGGATGCGGATAGCGGTCCTGAACGAAGTCGTTGTCCTGGTCGAGGAACTGGTTCTGCCAGAAGATGTTGGCACGAACGTTGTTGATCCAGAACCGGTGCGCGGCCTGTTCGCGGGCCTTGCCCGGGGCCTGCCAGCCTCGCCAGCCCGCCGCACAGAACAGCGCCTTGCCGTCCTCGCGACCATGCCGGGTGAACACGCCATCGGTGTAAAGGCGCGTTGTACCGACAAGCTGGCCGTTCTCGTAACCAACGACCGGTTCCTGCACACCGTTGTTACCCGCAGCGCGCAGATGCTCGTAGGTCACTGCCGTATGAGCGGCGCCGTAGCCATCCATGAAGGCGTCTTCCTCGGTTTCCCAATCGTAGCCCTGGAACTGGTCGGCATAGGCATCTTCACCCATCTCGCGCAGAACGCGTTCCATGTGCTGGGCGATCCGTGCTGCAATCAGCGCATCGGGCAGGGAGTTGCCGAACGGGTCCATGTACTTCTCGGACAACCGCAAGCGCCGTTCGCCGTTCATCGAGGTGAGGTTCATCTCGTTGGCTTCGCAGGCGGGCAAAATGACATGGGCATTCTGGCCGATCTGGCTGTGAATGATGTCGACGTCCACAACGAAGAGGCCACCGGCGTTGATCGCCGAGACGATGGCATCGACCACCTGCTCGCGTGTGCCGCCAGCGGCCATGTCGATCGCATCCTTGACCATGTCCGAGCGCCGCTTGTGGACCCGCTTGAACTCGGACGCGTTGAGCGTGGTCTTGTAGTGATCGCAGGCCCAGATGTGATGCACGCCGCCAAGCCCTCGGATCAGGAACTGGTCCACATATTCTGAGGGTCGGCCGACATGCGCCTCGGACGGACGGAAGTAGCCTTCTTGGTGGCCGCCCAGACGGCAGACCCCACCGCCGATCCGGCCCACATTTCCTGTCGCCAGCGCGATATTCACAAGCGCGCCGATGGTGCGGTAGTTGTCGTTGCCCCAGATGATGCCTTTTTCGTAGCAGGTCACACATTTGCGGCGGCTGCCATCATCATGGGGCTGGGCAATCCACTCGGCAGCCTTCTGAATATCAGCCGCTGATACGCCGCAGATTTCCGCCGCCTCTTCCAGAGTGGTGCGGCAGGTCTGCATTGCGTATTCGAGGCTGCCGAGGCCCGCCGGGTGGGCGGAATCCTGTGCCACCGCTTCGCCGCCTTGAAAGGTCGATGCAGCGATGAAGTCGGCATCGACCCAGCCCTGATCCACGATGTGCGTCAGCAGCGCATTGAACAGGACCATGTCCGTGCCTTCAGCAATCGCGAGATGAAGCACGTTTTCCGGCCCGGCATATTGTTCGGACGAGGCGATGGTCAGCGTGCGGCGCGGATCGACCACGATCATCTTCGCGCCACCCTGAAGGCCCGGGACCATGTGGTTCAGGTAGAGATTGGTCTGGGTCTCCATCGAGTTCGCGCCGACCATGAAGATCGTGTCGGTCAGCGTGTAGTCCTCGTAGGCGTAATTCAACTCATCCACGCCCATGTCACGTGAGGAATGGACCTCGGAATTATAGGCTGGGCGGTTGTGGATCCGGCAGTTCTTGATCTTCATGCTCTCGAAGTAGAGCTTTCCGGTGCCCCAGGTGTTTTCATAGCCTCCGGCGGAACCGCCGTGGTCGAACATCGACACGACGATGTCGTCCTCGGACCCCTCCACGGCTACTTTCGCCGTCACCCGTGCCACGAGGTCAAGTGCATCGTCCCAAGACGTCGGTTGCCAGACACCGTTGCGCCAGACCAACGGATCAGAGAGACGTTGCTGCTGTGTGCCGGTCACCCGAGATGGCCGGTTTTCGGCCATGCGTGCTCCGCGGATTGACCCCAGGCCCGAGTTGACGACGCAATTCGCATCAGGCTTGACCACCAGATGCACGTCGCGGCCGTTCTGGCGGACTACGTTATACATCGAGGGGGCATACCATGCCTCCGTCTCCATGAACTGCTGTTCGCTGAGGTCGACTCCGAACTTGTTCTGGTTCGGGGCCGTGCCGCCCTGACGGTTCATCGGCCAAGTGTAGGCCTTGTAGCCACAACCCACGATGCAGTAGTGGCAGGTCACGTTGAATTCGTCAGCATCTGCGGGAATGATCGGCAGCCGGTCGATCTGTCTCTTGTATGCCATTGCTCTTTCTCCCTTATGCCAGAACGTTCGACAGGCGACCGTAAATCAGCTCGTCCACACCTTCGGCATGGATGTCGCCCTGATCGTCGACCCGCAGCAGGAATTGCGCGAGATTGCTTGTCGCATGGCCCCAGATCTGCTGGCCTCCGGCCTCGCAATCGAAGCGGGAATGATGGCCGGGGCAATTGAGCGTCATGTCCTCGGCGGAATAGCTCATCAGCCAGCCCTTGTGTGGGCAGAGCACTGAAAACGCCACGATATCGCCATCCGGGCCGACGCCGCCCTCGACCGCCTGGCCGAGCTTGAGCAGCACACCCGGGCTGTCCGCGTCGGGATAGGCAATGTCCATCGGTTCGTTCACCACCAGATCGGCAATGTTGGCAAGGCGGTTTGCCGGGTAATCGACGCGGGCCAGTGCCTGCGCCTTGGCCTGTTCCGGTGTCATCACAGTGGCTGCAACGGCGCCTGCCGTCGCCATCACGCCGCCTCTCAAAAACTGTCGACGTCCTGCGTCGACCAACTTGTTGCACTTCATTGGCTAGATTCCTCCCTGGCTCATCAAGTGTCGGATGATTGCCATGAGCCTAACGCTTGCTTTCAGGGCGTGCGATGGCACAGAGAGGCATGCCGCGCTGCGGCTATCCCATGATTTTAAATTGGAAAATTCGATGTTCGGAAATCCGAACACATGCAACGGGATTTATCAGGATCCTGACAGCCCAAGTTTCTGCATTTTCTCCCAAAGTGTTGTGCGGGCAATCCGCAAGAGCTTTGCCGCCTCGCCGATCTGGCCATCGGTCCGGTCGAGGGCAGCAATGATCTGTGCCTTCTCCGCGGCTTCACGGGCCTGGGCCAAGGACATCATGTCGTCCGGTCCTGCAAGACGTTCGGGGAAGAGATCTGAAGGCTGCAAGAGCGGCCCTGTCGCCATGGCCAGCCCGCGCAGCAATCTTGCTCGAAGATCCCGGCCGCCACCCGGCCAGTCATGTGTGCGCACGGCCTCTTCGCAAAGCGCGCCGATGCCGACCAACCCCGGTGCATGGCGAGGAGCCAGCTTACGAAAAAGCTGCTGAAGCAGCCAGACGGCATCTTCGGGTCGTGTGCCGAGCGGCGGTATTGGGATTTCGATCCGTGCTAACCTGTAGAAAAGTTCAGAATTGAAAGCACCTTGCCCAATCAGCGCCTCGAGATCGTTTCCACAGGCTGCGATGAGTCTGCCGTCGAAGTCTTTATCCAGCCGCTCCAACAGGTGCGCCTGGACCTGTGCGGTCATCTTGCTGATAGAGTTGATGAACAAGGTTCCTTCACCCACGGTATCAACTCCACCGCCGGGGCGGAACAAGGCCGCCTCCGCGTCGGCTTCGCGCGCGAGATTGACCAAAACGAATGGGGCAGCGGACCGGTCTGACAGGTCATGGATACGTCGCGCCACAAGGTCCTTGCCAGTTCCCGGCCCGCCCCGGATCAGCACGGGATCGCTTGCCTTTGCAGCCTTGACGATCAGCGCTTCAACCCGGCGCGCCGCGACTGAGACCCCCATCAAGGGCGGAAAGTCATCATCCTGAAACGGCTTCTCGCGGTTTCCGACGAGCAGGCTGAGGCGATCGAGGAAGACAGACATTTCGAACGGTTTGGTCACGTAGTCCGCGGCACCCGATTTGATCAGCCGGACCGCCTGACCGATCCCACCTTGCCCGGTGATGAACAGGAAAGGCGGGGGTGTCCCGGTGCGCAGAAGCGTTGAAAACAGCTCTTCCCCCGACCCGTCCGGCAGGCCGATATCACAGATTACTGCGTCGATTGGCTTCTTGGGGGTGCGGATTGCGCCGAGCGCCCGCACCATCTGCTTCAGCCAGAGAACCTTCGCCCCTTCCAGTTCCAACCGCTGCAGCAGCGACCCGCCCATGATCTCGTCGTCCTCGACAAGAACGATGTATCTATCCTTTAGCATCGCGCGCCTCCCATGACGCAGGCAGGGTGACAGTCACGCGCGTTACGCCATTTTCTTGCGCATGGCAGACAGCGCCACCCATTGTTTTCGCGAGGTCGCGGACCAGCCGCAGCCCGACGCCGCCACCGGGCAAGAGCGGACCATCCCCGAGCAAGCGATCCAACGCGGCCTGCGGCATGGACGCGCCCGTGTTCGTGATCTGAAGGCTGAGGTTGCCGTCCGTTGTACGGGCCATCAGGCCAACGCAGCCGTTTTGGCCTGCCGCCGAGCAGGCGTTCAGCAGCAGGTTGAGCGCAATCTGCCGCACAGGCCCGGCGGTCAGGCTGCACCCTGTGACTGCTGCCGGATCGACAGACCACCCCAGATCCAATGCCAGTCGCGAGACCTCGGATTGGATCAACAGCTTGATGTCCTCGAAGTCATCGGATGTCAGCGCGCGGGTCTCGGGGTCCATGCGGTTCTGGTCAAGGGTTGCTCGGGTCACATCACGCAAATGGCGCAGGCCCCTGTCGAGCAGATCTGCCGACTGACGCACCACCTCGGGACGATCAGGATAGCTGCGTATCGTATCTGTCGCGTTCAGTAGCCCGCCGAGTGGGTTGTTGATCTCATGCGCCAGTGACGAGGACAGACGGCCAAGGGCAACGAACCGTTCCCGTTCCGCCAACCGCCGCTCGGCTTCGGCCTTGGCGGCTACGGCGCCGACCATCGAGTTGTAGGTACGTGCCAGCCGTGCCAGTTCGCCATCGCCGCGCGGGATGTCCGCGGCCGGGATAGGATGCGGCTCTCCCTTCGTCTCGGTCATCTGGCGTGCCAGCGTCGTGACCGGCTTCAGCATCCTTCGTATCGCCAAAAACCCCGCCATCGACAGAAAGCCGATGGCAACCGCATTGCCCATGATCAAATAGA
>JAUIDM010000281.1 GCA_030428915.1 Alphaproteobacteria bacterium
GGTGACGATCCATGACGACGGCTGGTCCTGCGAGGTTGGTGGCGCTTCCGTGCCCGACCTGCTGCGCGTCCGTCGTGAATGCGTGGCGATGGTGTTCCAGCAATTCGGCCTGCTGCCCTGGCGGACCGTGCGCGAAAATGTCGGCCTCGGCCTCGAACTCGGCGGCCAGTCGGCGGCAGACCGGCGGGCAAAGGTCGATGAACAGCTTGCGCTGGTGGGCCTTTCAGACTGGGCGGAGCGCAAGGTGGGCGAGCTGTCGGGTGGCATGCAGCAGCGCGTGGGTCTGGCACGCGCCTTCGCGACCGATGCCCCGATCCTGCTGATGGATGAACCTTTCTCCGCCCTTGATCCGCTGATCCGGACCCGGTTACAGGATGAACTCTTGGAATTGCAGGAAAAACTGCACCGCACCATCATCTTCGTCAGTCACGACCTCGACGAGGCTTTCAAGATCGGCAACCGGATCGCGCTGATGGAGGGGGGCCGGATCGTGCAATGTGGCACGGCGCGCGAAATCATTGCCAATCCGGTTTCCGACTATGTCGCCGATTTCGTAGCCCATATGAACCCACTCGGAGTGCTGAAGGCCTCCGACATCATGGAGCCGGGACCGGTCCGCGCCCCGAATGCGCCCGAGGTTGACCCCGAAACATCGGTGCGCGACGTGATGGAACGCCTGAGAGAGGTTCCTGCCCTTGCGGTTACCGAGGGCGGAAAGACGCTGGGTCGCATCACGCGGGAAAGCGTGATCGGACGGCTGCTTGACCCGCGCGGTTAGTGTTGCCGGGTGTGTTCGGCAAAGTCCGCCATCAGGGCCGGAAACTCTTCCATGGGGGGAAATCGGGCAAAGCTGTGCTTTGCCCCGGTCTTCGCCCAGGGCAGCATTTCGTCGGTCTGGGTTTCGACGAAAGGCGCATAGCCCGTGCAATCGTCCATCATCGTCGCCCGGACATTTACGAACTCCGGCAAACCCGTGATCCGGGTGAACAGCCAGCTCATGCAGTCGGGACAACAATAGTGCGTCACGTCCGCGTTCTTCGCGCCGCCGATGACCGGTTCCCCTTGTGTCACGGCGAAATCCGCGTCCCGGTGAAGCGAACTGAGTGAAAAGGCGCTGGCCGTCATGCGCTGGCAGCCCCTGCAATGACAGGCCATGGTGATCAGGGGATCGCCGCTGACAGCAAAGCGGACAGCACCGCAGCGGCAGCCGCCATTGTGGGTTGGGTCCGGGTTGGTCATCGCATTCTCCTCTGCCGCAAGTCCGTTATAGCTTCGCCGCCTCGGGCGGCGGGGTGGTGACCCGGCGTTTCAGCTGCGCTTCGCGCCAGGTCATATAGGTGATCGCGGCGATGATCAGGCCCCCGCCCGCCAAGACCAGAGGGTCCACAGCCTCGTCAAAGGCCAGCCATCCCAGGAGCGTCGCCCAGACGAGTTGCAGAAAGGTCACCGGCTGCGTAACCGTCAGGGGCGCCGCGACAAAGGCCCGCGCCATGGTGTAGTGGCCGATCGTGGCGAAGGCCGCAACGATGCCGAGCCAGCCAAGCTGTTCCCAGGTCGGCGGCACCCAGACAGCAAAGGCCAAGGGTGCGAGCCCGACAGTCACCATCAGCGACAGAAGCGCGATGATCGTGCCGGGCGCCACCAGCGTGGAAAGGCGTTTGGCAATAAGATACGAGAGACCAAAGCAAGTTGCCGCGCCGAGCTGGCTCAGATGCCCCGGGACCACCTCGCGAAAGCCGGGCCTCAGAATGATGACCGCCCCCACCAGCGCGACCGCGATGGCAACCATCCGACGGAGCGCCAGGCGTTCCCCCAGAAACAGGGCAGCGCCCACGGTCACGACAATCGGGTTAAGATAGCCGATCGCCGTGACCTCTGCGACCGGGATGCGAGCCATAGCGAAAAACCACAGGATCACCGCTGCAACGTGCAGCACGCCCCGTCCAAGGGCAAGCTTCCAGACCTGCGGCTCTATACCTCGCCTCAGGGCGGGCAGAAGCGTGGGCGCGAGAAACAGGATGCCGTAGAGAAAACGGATAAAGGCCGACTGCGCGGCAGGCAGCCCCGTGCCAAGATGCCGAACGACACCGGTCACGACGACGAAACAAAGCCCGGTGACCAGCATCCAAAGGATGCCGGCGACAGGGCGGCTTTGATCGGGGCTGCTCATGGCCGCGACATGAACCCATCCCGGCGCCGGTGGCAAGATCAGAAGAACGCCAGCCGGAACGCGATACCCGCCATGATCAATGCCACGATGCCGTCAAGGACCCTCCATGCGGCGGGTCGCGCGAAAACCGGCGCTAAAAGTCGGGCGCCGTATCCGAGCGAGAAGAAGAATGTGAAGGACGCAAGCACAGCCCCCGCGCCGAATGCCGCTTCGCGACCGGGATATTGCGCAGCGACCGAGCCGATCAGCACTACTGTGTCGAGATAGACATGCGGGTTTAGCCAGGTGATCGCCGCCAATGTCAGCACCACACGCAACCGCGCCGCCGTTCCCGCCGCCTTGGGCTGCAAACTCTCACCGCCCCGGATCGCCGCCCATGCCGCGCGGAGCGCATAAAGCGTCAGGAACGCAACCCCGCCCCAGCGCAACACCTCGCCCAGCCAGGGGGCGGCCTTGCTCGCCATTGCGAATCCCGCCACTCCGGCGCTGATCAGAAGGGCGTCCGACAGCGCGCAGAACAGGACTGAGATCAGTACATGCTCGCGTTTCAGCCCCTGCCGTAGCACGAAGGCATTTTGCGCCCCGATGGCGAGGATCAAACCGAGGGACAGTTGAAAACCCGAAAGACCCGCTGCCAGCATCACATTTTCCTTTCGCTGCTTGCCTAGCGTCGGATCATGAATTACTCAAATTAAAGATACTGTTTGAAGTTAAGTTTTGCTAATGATTGACGCCGCCCAACTCCTGACGCTGACCGCGATCCTCGATACCGGCTCGTTCGAGGCCGCCGCCGCGAGGCTCGGCATCACACCCTCCGCGGTGTCGCAGAGGCTGAAGGCTTTGGAAGAACGGATGGGAACGGCTTTGATCATTCGTGAGCAGCCGGCACGGGCTACCGATGCAGGGACGCGCCTTGCCCGCCATGCTGCGGATATCCGCCTGCTGGAGCAGGCGCTAACGACTGATCTGGGCGCCGGGCTGACAGCGGAGCGGCCGACCCTACGGATCGCGGTCAATGCCGACAGCCTCGCGTCATGGGTGTTGCCCGCGCTGGCCGCCATGTCGGACCTTCTGTTCGATCTGGTCATCGACGATCAGGACCATTCCGCCGACCTCCTGAGGCGCGGCGAGGTGCAGGCAGCTGTCACGGCCCATGCCGCCGCCGTCACGGGTTGTGACTGCCATGACCTGGGCGCCTTGCGTTACATCGCCACGGCCAGTCCGGGTTTCGCGGCGCGCTGGTTCCCGGATGGGATCACTGCCGAACACCTTGCCCATGCGCCGGCTCTGACCTTCAATCGAAAGGACCGGCTGCAACGCGACTGGGCGGCAAACCTGACCGGAAAACGTATCGTGCTGCCCAGCCATTATCTCGCCTCCAGCCAGGGTTTTGTCGAAGCGGCAAGACTTGGTCTGGGCTGGGGCATGAATCCCGAACCGTTGGTGCACGATGACATTGAATCGGGCCATCTTGTGGCGCTCGTCCCCGACCGGCCGCTCGATACACCGCTCTATTGGCAGGTGAATCGCCTCACCGCCCGTGCGCTGGCCCCTCTGACAGCCGCAATTCGCATGGCTGCCAAGTCCTGCCTACGGCCCGTGGCATGAAAAACGCCTAGCCTGCCGCTTCGGCCGCGAGTTTCTGGATGCGCTCGACCATCGCCCTGAGCCCGTTGGAGCGCTGCGAGGACAGGTGTTCATCAAGGCCAAGACGGCCGAGTTCCGCCCCAGCATCGACTGCCAGAACTTCACGCACCGTCAGCCCGGAATACAGCGCATGCAGGACCGCGATCAGGCCGCGCACGATCATCGCGTCGCTGTCGCCCTGAAAGTCGAACCGCGCACCGGCCCCCTGCCCTTCGATCCGCGGCAGGAACCAGACCTGGCTGGCGCAGCCCTCCACCTTGGTCGCGGGGACCTGGAAGGCGGCATCGAGCGGGTCCATTGCCTTGCCTAGTTCAATGACATGGCGATAGCGATCCTCCCAGTCGTCGAGAAACTCGAACGTCTCTGCAATCTCCTCGAAGGCTTCAGTCGCCATCACTCTCTCCATCTCCGTGCCCTTTGACCTAGTGACAAAGCCCGGCAACGTCCAGTCGCTGCGGGCCCTTTTCACAACCGCCCGAATGGGCTAGGCAGAACGCGGGAGCTGGAAGGGAGCCGCCACGCATGAGATTGCCTGTCACCGGTCTGCTGGTCCTCGCGCTGACGCTCAGCGCCTGCGGCAAGATCCGCGAAAGCCGCCTTAACCCGTTCAACTGGTTCGGGCGGTCCGAAGTGGTCGAGGTTCCCGCTGAGGGCGTCGTGCCGGGTCGTCCCTATGATACACGCATTCTTGTCTCTCAGGTCATCGACATGGAGGTCGCCCCCTATCCCGGCGGTGCGATCGTAAGGGCCACGGGCCTGCCGCCGACGCAAGGCTGGTGGAAGGCCGATCTTGTGGCCGAAAACAGCGGCTTTCCGGTGGATGGTGTCGTGACCTACCGCTTTGTGATCGCCGAACCGCTGACACCAAAGCCGGTCTCGACCCAGCAATCGCGCGAAGTAACGGCGGCGACGCATCTTTCCAACGTGAAACTCACTGATGTTCAGCAGATCGTCGTGGTCGGAGCCCAGAACAGCCGGGTCAGTCGGCGATAGACGCAGGTTCTGTTCTGCCGAAGAGCAGCACTAGCTTTTTATCGAACGTCAGCCCGTGTTCGCCTTACCAAGGTCAGACCTGAGCGCAGACGGCCGCTTTGTCGATGACGGACCAGACGTTCAGAATCCTGCCGTCCTTGAATTCGTAGAAGACGTTTTCGGTGAATTGAACCCGTTTGCCGTTGACCGGAACACCGAAAAGCAGACCTTCAGGCGTGCAGTCAAAGTCAAGTATGCAGGCAATGACCGGCGGATCGCACGAGAAGCGCGATACCTTGAAGGAAAGGTCGGGAATTGCTTCGAAATCTCCGATCAGCATGCTCCGGTATCCGGCCAGTCCGACGACCTTTCCGTTGTAGGAAACGTCTTCGGCAACGTAACGATGAAGATTTGACCAATCCTGGCAGTTCAGGCAGTCGATGTAGCTGAAATAGGCTTGGACGATGTCTTCGCGCCTCAACAAGTCACCTCCCGCCGTGCCTTCCAACCCCTTTCGGAGGGACGGCCTTGCGATGATTTCAGATGCCCGCCGTGTCCGGCGGACGCCGACAAGAATTGGCCTTCCGACCGAGGTATCGTACTCCGGGCCTGACGTCAGACGGGCACGACCCGCACCGCACCACCCTTGGCCGACAGCGCGATCTCGCCCCGGCAGAGGCGCATCGCGTCATTGCCGAAGACCTCGCCCCGCCAGCCCTTGAGTGCCGGGACCGACTTTTCGCCCGCAGCCAGCGCATCGAGG
>JAUIDM010000282.1 GCA_030428915.1 Alphaproteobacteria bacterium
GTGTAGAGCAGAAAGGGCAGCCCCGCGGCCTCAGCGGTCCAGGCATCGACTTCGCTGTCGCCGATATAGAGCGCGGGCGCGCCGAGCGCGGACACGACGGCCCGAAGCGGGGCAGGGTGGGGCTTTTTTTCCGGCAGGCTATCCCCGGACACGACCGCGTCGAAGAGATGCGCAAGGCCAAGCGCGTTCAGCACGGTTTCCGTCGCACTGCCGGGCTTGTTGGTGCAAAGCCCCAGGCGGTGGCCGTTTTCCCTGAGCGCGCCCAGGGTTTCGCTGACGTTCGGATAGACCCGGGTCAAGTCCGAGGAACGCGCCGTGTAGTCGGCGACGAGCCGCGCGGTCAGCTCCGCATGGCGGTCCTCGGACAGTCCGCGCGCCGCCATCACCCGGCGGACCAGCACAGGCGCGCCGTCTCCGACATAGGATTGCAGTTCGGCCCGCTCCATCGGCCCCTGGCCTTCAGCGGCCAGCATCCGGTTCACGGCCGCCAGCATGTCCGGCACGCTGTCTATCAGCGTTCCGTCGAGGTCGAAGATCAGAGAGGGCAGCCGCGTCACGTGGCTTTCCACTTGATCGAGCAGCCCATCGAGGCCGTCTGCTGTTCCGGACCTTTGCCGGTTTCGGCGACTTGTTTCATTGCCTCATAGAGTTCGCGCTTCACATCCGGGCCTGCCGCCTGGCGTCCCGAAGCGTCGAGGCGACCGCGATACTGAAGCGCCATGTCCGCATTGAAGCCAAAGAAATCAGGTGTGCAGATTGCGTCGTAAGCCTTTGCCACAGCTTGGCTTTCATCATAGAGGTAAGGAAAGGTGAAGCCATGTTTCACCGCCTCCATCTTCATGTTCTCAAAGCTGTCCTGGGGATAGGCGACCGCGTCGTTGGCCGAGATCGCAGCGATACCGATACCCAACGCCTGCAATGCCGTCGCATCGCGCACGATCCGGTCGATGACCGATTGCACGTAAGGGCAATGGTTGCAGATGAACATGATCAGCGTGCCGTTCGGGCCGGCGACATCCTGCAAGGACCATTCGCGGCCATCGGTGCCGGGCAAAGTGAAATCGGGCGCTTTCCAGCCGAAATCGCATACGGGCGGGGATACGGCCATGTCGTGCTCCTTACTGGGCTGCTTCGGCGGCTGCGCGGATTGCAGCGATATTTTTGCCGTAGATGTCGGGATTTGAAACCGACCCGCCCGAGAATACGCCGGAACCGGCGACCAGCACATCGGCGCCGGCGGCTGCGACCAGAGGCGCGGTTTCCGGCGTGATGCCACCATCGATTTCGATATGGACCGGGCGGTCGCCAATCATGGCACGCAAGCTTCGCACCTTATCTATCTGGGAGTGAATGAATTTCTGGCCACCAAAGCCCGGGTTGACGGTCATGACGCAGACGAGATCGACGAGATCGAGCACCGGCGCCAGGACCTCTGCCGGGGTGCCGGGATTGATCGCAAGACCGGCTTTTTTACCTGTGGCACGAATGGCTTGCAGCGTGCGGTGAATGTGCGGTCCGGCCTCTGCATGGGCGGTGATGATGTCCGCACCAGCCTCGGCAAAGGCCTCGATATAGGGATCGACGGGCGCGATCATCAGATGCACGTCCATGACCGTCCTGATATGCGGCCGGATCGCCTTGCAGGTTGCCGGGCCAAAGGTGAGGTTCGGCACGAAATGGCCATCCATCACGTCAACATGCACCCAGTCGCAGCCCTGATCCTCGATCGCGCGGATCTCCTGACCGAAATTTGCGAAATCGGCGGACAGGATCGACGGGGCGATCTTGATCTTGCGGTCAAAAGACATGGGGGCGGGCTCCGGATTTTGCTGTCAGGCTTCATCTAATGGCAAAGGTCAGCCGATGCCAGCAATAAGCCTGCATAGCTAAATTACATAATACCGATTATCAGATAACTACATCAATCAGACAGGGCACTTATGGGCACCCCCCTTTGCCAGACACGTTGCAGCACCAGCGTGTCGGAGAGATGCAGAAAATCGGCGTCGCGCCCCTCTGCCAATGCGCCCGCATGATCCGAAAGCCCCAGAACCCGCGCCGGAACTCGTGTGGCCATCGCCAAGGCGCGATCCAGGGACAGCCCGACATCGTGGCACATAACCCGGATTGCGCGGGCCATCGACAGATCGGCCCCGGCGAGCGTGCCGTCGGCGAGCGTGAGGCGGCCATCTGCGCGCCGGATCTCGCGGCCGTTGAGGCTGAACTTCGTGACATCCGACCCTGCGGGCGCCATCGCGTCAGTCACGAGGAAAATCTCCCCCGGCCCCGCCTTGGCTGCGAGCGCCATGCGGATGACTTCCGGATGCACATGGATGCCGTCGGCAATCAGACCGGCACTCAGCGCGCCTGTCGCCAATACCGCGCCCACAAGCCCCGGTTCGCGATTGCCCAACTGGCTCATCGCGTTGAAGAGATGCGTGGCAAGGCGCGCGCCGGACCTGGCAGCGGAAACACAACGGTCGAACCCGGCATCGGTATGGCCGAGCGAGACGATGATACCCGCGCGGCCAAGAGCGGCGATCTGGTCATCAGTCACTGATTCCGGCGCCAGTGTCACCATCAGCCGGGGAATCCGCTGCGCGGCCTCGCAAAGGAAGGCAAGATCCTCGTCGCCCATGGGCCTGATCAGCACCGGATCATGCGCCCCCTTGCGGGCGATGCTCAGATGCGGGCCTTCCAGATGCAGCCCGGCGATACCTGGAACGCCTTCGGCGATCGCGCCCTCTACCGCAGCCACCGCCGCGCGGGTCTGCGCCGGTGTGTCGGTGATCAGAGTCGGAAGGATGGTAAGAGCGCCGAGCGAGGCGTGCGCGGCGGCGATGCGGGACAGCGTCTCGACGCTCGGCGCGTCATTGAACATGACACCGCCGCCGCCATTCAGTTGCAGATCGACGAAACCCGGCACCAGAATGCCGCCGTCGAGATCAATGCGACGGGCGCCGTCAACCACTGCATCGGGTGGCAGGATGGAGGCGACCCGGCCGCTTTCGACCAGCAGCGATCCCGGGGCAATCCGCGCCCCGTCGAAGATGTCCGCACCGGTGAAAAGGTCTTTCATCACACCGTCTCTGTCACTTTGTTCAGATGGCGCGGCCGGTCAGGATCGATGCCGCGCGCGACGGCGACCTGTTCCACCATCGCGTAGAATGAGACGATGAGCGCGAGCGGGTCGGTCAGCGGATGGTCGGTGCGCACGAAGGGCAACTGGCGGGCTTTCGTAACCCGGTCAGAGGTAACGAACACCGTAGCCCCCTTCCCCGCGATTGCATCGGCGACCTCGACAACCGCGTCTTCCGCCGCGTCTGCGGCCGCGAAGGCCAGGACGGGAAAGTTCTGCGACACGATGGAAACCGGGCCGTGCAGCACCTCGGCCGAGGAATAGTTTTCGGCATGGATCTGGCAGGTTTCCTTGAACTTCAGCGCCGCCTCGCCCGACATGGCATAGCCCGGGCCGCGCCCCAACGTGTAAAGAGAGGCGGCATGCGCGAGTCGCCCGCCAAGGCCCGACCAGTCGACCCGCGCAGCCTTTTCAAGATGAAGTGGCAGGTTGGCGATAGCCGCTTTCAGTTCGGCATCTCCATGCCATTCCGCCAACAAGCCCAGACCCGCAACCGCAGAGGTGACGAAGGTCTTGGTCGCGGCGACGGAAAGTTCAGGGCCCGCCTGAATGTCCAGCACCCGGTCGCTGGCCACGGCCAAGGGGGAGGCCGCGTCATTCGTGACCGCGACCGTCAATGCGCCCCCTGCCCGCGCGACTCGCGCCAGTTCGACGATGTCGGGACTCTTGCCCGATTGCGAAACAGAAAGGCAAAGGCTGCCGCCAAGTTTCAAAGGCGCCTCGTATATCGAGGCGACGGAGGGACCGATGGAGGCCACCGGCAAGCCCAGCGTCAGTTCGGCCGCGTATTTCAGATAGGTGCAGGCATGATCGGACGAGCCCCGCGCCACCGTAGCGATATAGGCCGGATCAAGCGCGCGTGCCGCCTCTGCCGCCCCACGGATCGCCTCGCCGCCCTTGTCGAGAAGGCGGGCGACGGCGTCCGGAATCTCCAGGACTTCCCTGCGCATCAGGCTTTGGGATGTGGTCATTTCAGGTCTCCGCTATGCGCAATTCCGCAACGAAATCATAGGCATCGCCGCGATAGATGGATCTGGTGAACTCGGCGACACGGTCGTCAGGCAGGTATGACACGCGCTCGATTCTAAGCCCCGCCGCCATCGGCTGCACGCCAAGCAGTTCGGCATCTGCCGCACCAAGATTGATGGCCGAAATCTTCTGAACCGCACGCACCGGATGCAGGCCCGCCGCACCCAGAACCTCGTAAAGCGACTGGGTCACGGCCAGGGGGTTAGGCAGGATCGCGGTCGGCAGCGAGGCGCGTTCTATGGCCATCGGCCGCCCGTCGGCGCGTCTCAGCCGGGCGAGACGTGCGACCTGATCGCCGGGTGAAAGCCCCAGGGTCTCGGTCTCTTCGGCGGAGGGCAGAAACAGGCCGCGTTCCAGCCAGTCCATCTCGGACCGGTAGCCGCGTCGCGCCATGTCCTCGGAAAACGACGTCAGCCGGGTGAGCGACTGTTCAACCCGTGGCCGCGCGGACGCGATGAAAGAGCCCGAGCCCTGCTTTTGCAGGATCAGCCCCCGCTCCACCAGTTCGGCAATCGCCTTGCGCACCGTCACGCGCGACAGGTCGGTGATCGCCGCAATCTCGCGTTCCGGCGGCAACGGCATGTCGGGGGCGAGAAAACCCGATGCGATGCCGGCTTCGATCCGCTTGCGAAGCTGGACGTAAAGCGGCCCATTGGCGGGGTTCAGCCAGTGTTCGGGGTCAAGAAAGTCGCCGATCTTCATGCCGCCTTCTCCCGGGCGGCCCGCGCCGCAAGGACAAGCGCGCCGTCGAGGGCCGTGCCCTTCGGAGCGACCGTGGGCAGGTCGAGCCATCTGCCATAGGCCGGGCCAAGCCCGCCGACGAGGCACAGCGCCTCGCCCTTCTGCCAGCCAAGGGCCGCCATCGCCGCATGGATATAGGCCGCGCCCTCACCCATCAGCTTCAGGCCAAGCGCATCACCCCGATCGGCGGCAGCGACCACCTCGCGCGCGAGTGTCGCATAATCCGCCGGACGGGCAGTGAGCGAGAATTGCACGATCCTGCCAGGATCGTCGTCATGCGCCGCAAGGATGGAGCGCGTCAGATCGGTTGCGGGGGCAAGCCCGTCGACCGACAGCATGACCTCTTCGAAACAGCGCCTGAGCAGCCAGGCGCCGGAGGCCTGATCGCCGATGTAAAAACCCCAGCCGCCAATGCCGCGCACCCGGCCCGCGATCTGGCGTCCGACGAATGACCCGGTTCCGATGGCGGCCACCGTCCCGTCCGCCTCTCCCAGCGCGCCGGCGATGGTCGTCGGCCTGTCGTCGGTCACGGCGAGGTGGCGAAAGCGGAACCGGTCCGCCACCTTCGCAGATATTTCGGCATTCATGACACCGGCAAGGCCGAAATGGGCCGATGCGCCTTCAAGGTCGGATGCGGAAAG
>JAUIDM010000283.1 GCA_030428915.1 Alphaproteobacteria bacterium
AGAAAATGACCCGCGCCGTCAGCCGCGCGAATACATGCCTTCGTAGATCGGGCTCAGCGTTTCGGCGTCGAAGAGTGACGAGACAGATGTGCCCGACCAGATGTTCATGATCGCCTGCGCGAACATCGGTGCGGTCGGTACGATGCGGATGTTTTTCGCTGCCTTCACGGGCTCCGACGGTTCGATGGAATCGGTGATGACAAGGCTTTTCATGACCGATTTCGTCACCCGCTCCACCGCGGGACCGGAAAGCACGCCGTGAGTGATGTAGGAATGCACCTCTTTCGCGCCGCCCTCCATCAGCACTTCGGCCGCCTTGCAGAGCGTGCCGGCCGTGTCGCAGATGTCGTCGACGATGATGCAGGTCTGGCCCGACACGTCGCCGATCACCGTCATCTCGGCCACTTCGCCCGCCTTCACCCGACGCTTGTCGACGATGGCAAGGCCGCAGCCGATCCTTTGTGCCAGTTCACGCGCACGTGCCACGCCGCCCACGTCGGGCGACACCACGGTCACCTCGTTAAGCCGCCCCTTGAAGTGATGCTCGATATCCAGCGCGAAGATCGGCGAGGCATAAAGGTTGTCCACCGGGATATCGAAGAAACCCTGGATCTGGGCCGCGTGCAGGTCCATCGTCAGGACCCGGTCAACCCCCGCCTCGGTGATCAAATTCGCCACCAGCTTGGCCGAGATCGGCGTGCGCGCCTTGGCACGGCGGTCCTGACGGGCATAGCCGAAATAGGGGATGACGGCGGTGATCCGGTTGGCTGACGAGCGTTTCAGCGCGTCGGTCATGATCAGAAGTTCCATCAGGTTGTCGTTCGCGGGGTTCGAGGTCGACTGGATGATATACATGTCCTCGCCACGGACATTCTCGAACACCTCGACGAAAATCTCCTGATCGTTGAAGCGTTCGACCCGCGCGTCGACGAGACCGACCGACATGCCCCGGTGCATCGACATCCGCCTGGCAATCGCATTGGCCAGCGGGCGGTTGGAATTGCCGGCAATCAGCTTCGGCTCGGTCATGGAGGGCATGGCGGGTCCTTGTCGTTCGGGGGCCGCAAAACCGGGCCGGATGACGGATTCGTGACGTTGCCACCCGCTTACCATCGGGCTAGCGTCCGGGCAAACCCGAAGGAGTGCCGGAAATGCCACATATCGACTACTTCCTGTCCACCATCTCGCCCTTCACATACCTCGCGGGCACCCGGCTGGAGGAGATCGCGGAGAAGCATGGCGCGACCGTGACCTACAAGCCGGTCGACATCGGCGGGCTATTCTCGCGGACGGGGGGCACGGCGCTGAAGGATAGGCCGGAGGGGCGTAAGGAATACCGGTTGCAGGAGATCACGCGTCAGGCGGCCAAGGCGGGGATGAAGATCAATCTTCAGCCGATGTTCTGGCCCGCGAATGCCGCGCCGTCATCTTATGCGATCATCGCGGCGCAGGCCGCCGAGGCAAAGGGGGCGGGCGGCGATCTGGGCGCGTTCGTCCATTCGATCCTGCGGGCCTGCTGGGCCGAGGAACGCGACATCGCCTCGGACGAGGTGATCCGTGACCTGCTGGAACAGGCGGGGTTCGAGGCCGATCTGGCCGACAAGGGACTGCTGCTGGGGGCAGAGACCTATGCCAACAATCTGGAAGAGGCGGTGAACCGGGGTGTCTTCGGCTCTCCGTTCTATCTTGTGGACAGTGGCCAGCGCTTCTGGGGCCACGACCGGCTGGATGATCTCGACCTGCATCTCGCGGGCAAGCTCTGATGCCGCTGGAAGACCGGGGCGGGTTCCCGACCTATTGGCAGACTTTTGGCGCGGGTCCCCGCAAGGCTCTGGCCGTGCATTGCTCCCTGGCGAGTTCCAATGCCTGGGCGGGCGTCGCGGAACGCCTCGCCGACCGGATCACGCTGACGGCGTTTGACATGCCGGGCCATGGACGCTCCGCCGACTGGACAGGAGAGGGCGATTTTCTCACCCTCGCCACGCAGATTGCCGCGAGTTTCATCGAAGAACCGGTGGACCTGATCGGCCATTCCTTCGGCGCGGTCGTGGCGCTGCGCCTTGCGATCGCCGCGCCTGACGCGTTCCGGACGCTCACGCTGATCGAGCCGGTTCTGTTCGCGGCGACACGGGGTGAGTCGGTCTGGGACCACCACCTGCAGAACGACGCCCGGTTCGGGCAGATGTTGGACGATGGCGACCGGGAAGCAGCGGCAGAGGCGTTTACGGCCCTGTGGGGCGCAGGCGTGGACTGGCGGGCGATGAGTGACAGGAACCGGCGGGAGGTCGTCGCGCGCATTCACCTGATCGGGGCGGGTCGGCCTGCACTGTTCGAGGACAGCGGCGGCATTCTCGTGCCCGATGCGCTGGAAAGCCTCGACATGCCGGTCCTGTTGATAAGGGGCGAGGCGTCCCCGCCGATCATCGAACGCATCGCAGAGAACATCGCCGCGCGCCTGCCCGATGTGGGCATCGCAACCGTGCCGGGGGCCGGGCATATGGTGCCGATCACCCATCCCGATCAGACCGCAGGTCTGATCGGTGTCAATCTGGACCGGGCTGCATAGGCTCGATTCGCGGGCTTGGTTTCGGTGTGTGATTTACAGCGGGATCGGGTCCTGCTCCGACATTGGCCTTGGTTCGGCACTCTTCACTGAGGGCCGATGGAGACCTTTTGGCAGATCACCGGGCAGCCAGCGTCGACCTGTCCTGTCTTGGAGACCGGCCGAACTTCCGGGCGTATTCGCGGGAGAATTGGGCCGAACTTTCGTAGCCCACACGGAAGGCAATGTCCGACACCTTGTCATCGGAGGTGCGCAGCGCATCGCGGGCGTGCAGAAGGCGCAGCTCCTTTTGGTACTGCAACGGAGAGGTACCGGTGACGGTCTTGAAATGTTCGAAAAAGGTGGAGCTGCTCATGCCGACGCGGTCCGCCAACTCGCTCACGGTGACGGTTCGCGTCAGGTCGGACTGGATTTCGCGCGTGGCACGCGAGATGCGGCTGGCGGTCGTCTCGAGCCACAGCAGCTTTTGCAGCGACCCGGACTGAGCGCCAAGCAGCAGTCGGGCGTGAATCTCCTGCCGAGTGATCGGTGCGAGTAATTGGCGCGTCGCTTCGGTCTCGCATTGGTCGAGGTAACGGGTCAGCGCGTCTTCCATTGCCCGATCGGTCGGGCAAAGCGTGATCGAAAAGGCATCGGGAGCGCGCGTGGCCCGAGTCGGCGGCACGTCGGGGGCGAGACTACGCAGCAGGTCCAGGTCCAACGGAAAGACCAGCGCCACATACGGTACATCGCGTGTAGCCTCGGTGATGCGCGAGATGACTGGCAGCGCGTGGCTGACGATCAACGATTGCCCCCGGGCCACGGTCAGACTGCGCGTGGCGGTGCCGACCTGCTTGGCGCCCTGCAGGACTAGGCACAGGAGCGGCCGGTACACCGTGGCGTCCTGAGCTGTCTCACCCTCATGGCGCAGAAAGTACATTCCGCTTTCGGTATGGGCAAAGGCGCCTTGCGATAGTCCGGCCCGGTCTAAAAGCGCTGTAGCGCGCTCCAGCAAGCGTTTCATGTGGCTCTCCTCTTCCGGGCCTCATATCACGACGCGCGTGGATTCAGTGACAGATAATCTTATCGTTCGGAGTAATAGGCAAGTATTGCGGATAATCAGGAAAGAA
The DNA here is from genome assembly GCA_030428915.1 of Alphaproteobacteria bacterium. Lineage (GTDB taxonomy): Bacteria > Pseudomonadota > Alphaproteobacteria > Rhodobacterales > Rhodobacteraceae > Albidovulum. The sequence continues at coordinate 3,673 of JAUIDM010000283.1, forward strand.
ACAATGACTTGCCCGGAGTATCGTCCATTTGCCGCAATAACGAGGACAGGAGAGATGGCAAAAATACTGATCACCGGGGTCGCGGGCGGATTCGGATTGCCCACCGCACGGGCGCTGATTGCGCATGGGCACGAGGTGGCGGGCAGCGTTCGCAGCCGCTCGGGACCCAAGGCCGATATCATCGCGGCGCTCGAGGCAGAGGGCGCGCGGATCGTCGAGATGGACGTGACCGACACCGCCAGCACCGAGAGCGGAGTGGCGGAGGCAATCGCCGTGCTTGGTGGTCTGGACGTGCTGTTCAACAATGCAGGCATCGGTGCCTATGGCATTCAGGAGCTGATGTCGCCCGAGGACATGGCCCGCGTCTTCGACGTGAATGTGGTCGGTGTGCAGCGGGTCATGCGGGCAGCTTTGCCGCATTTTCGCGCGCAGGGCCGCGGCACGATCCTTTATACATCCAGCCTGATCGGGCGCATCACGGCCCCGTTCTACGGCACTTATTCCGCTTCGAAATGGGCGCTGGAGGCGGTGGTCGAATGCTACCGGACGGAGCTTTCAGGCTTCGGCATCGAATCCTGCATCATCGAACCGGGCGCAATGCCGACTGCCTTCTTTGACGGGATGGTGATGCCGAAAGACACCGAGCGCGAAGCACAATTCGGTGAGTTTGCTGCCGTTCCGGCGATGTCGGCGCGGGGCCTCGCGCAGATGCTGGAGGCCACACCCGACCAACGCCCTGAGCGCATCGCCGAGGCCGTCATCGACCTACTGGCGCGGCCTTTCGGGCAGAAGCCATTTCGGACCGTGGTCGATCACACCGGCGTCGGTCCAGAGATCGAACGCTACAACACCGCACTGCACGATGTGACACGCACCGTGCTGACCAATTTCGGCATCGAAGAGATGCTGAGTCTCAATGCCTGAAGGAGTCCAGCCATGCCCACCATTCTCATCACCGGTGCGTCCTCGGGGATAGGCAAGGCCACCGCGCAACGCTTTCAGGCCGAAGGCTGGAACGTCATTGCCACAATGCGCGACCCTGCCGCCTCTGACCTGGGTGCATTGGACAACGTTCTGGTCACGCGTCTCGATGTGACCGACCCGGCCTCCATTGAGGTGGCCGTCTCGCAGGGGCTCGATCGCTTCGGTGCCATTGACGTGTTATTGAACAACGCCGGCTATGGTGCCTATGGCGCGCTCGAAGCCTTCTCCACCGACCGCATCCGCCGCCAATTCGACACCAATGTGATCGGCCTTCTGGAAGTGACAAAATCAGTCCTGCCGCACATGCGTGCTCGCCGGTCGGGAAGCATCGTCAACATCTCTTCCATTGGCGGACAGATCACCTTCCCGCTTGGCACCCTTTATCACGGCACCAAATTCGCCGTCGAAGGGTTGTCCGAGGCGCTGCACTACGAACTGGAGCCGCTGGGCATCCGCGTACGCATCGTCGAACCCGGAATGATCAAAACCGATTTCGGCGGGCGTTCGTTCGATTTCGCCATGGACGAGGCCCTGAGTGACTATGCCTCAAGCGCCGAGGCGATGGGACGACTGTTTGGCAAGTTGGCCTCGAACCCATCTGCGCCCGAGGTCGTGGCAGATGTGATCTGGACCGCTGCCAATGACACGACCGATCGCCTGCGCTTCCGCGCAGGAACTGATGCCGAGACGCTGCTGGATCGCCGGAAGCAGCAGGATGACGCCACCTTCATCGGCGGCATCAAGGCGTTGATGATGGAGTGACACGCTGGACAGCCGAAGCGGCAGCAATGACCGCTTCAGCGCACCGCATTTCGGAACAAAACAACGATCGGGCGGCCGATTCTGACC
>JAUIDM010000284.1 GCA_030428915.1 Alphaproteobacteria bacterium
GGATTACTCTTCGGTCCCGATGGCGCCGCGTTCTCGCCGACGCATACCCGGAAGGGCGACAGGCTCTACCGCTACTACGTCAGCCAGACGGTGCTGAAGCATGGTGCCGGATCCTGCCCGGTGGGCCGCGTGCCGGCTGGCGAGATCGAAGCCGCCGTCATCGACCAACTCCGCGCCGTGTTCCGCCAGCCCGAGATTGTAGCGGGCACTTGGAAAGCCGCCCGCGCCCACGCCGAGGACATCACCGAGGCCGACGCCCGCGCGGCCCTGCAGCAGCTCGACCCGCTGTGGGACGAACTCTTCTCCGCAGAGCAGGCGCGCATCGTGGCGCTGCTGGTCGAGCGCGTGGACATCGGCACGGACGGGCTGAACGTGCGGCTTCGCTTCAATGGCCTCAGCGGCCTCGCGCGCGAGATGCTGGCCGGCGGCGTCGAGGCCGCAAGATGACACGCGGGGCTCCGATCCCCGAGACGGTGACGCTCCACGTCCCATTCAGGATCGTGAAGCGTGGTGGGCGGAAGGAGATGCAGATGCCGGAAGGCGCTGCGCAGCCGCTCCGGACAGACAGCGCCCTCGTCAAGGCGCTGGCCCGTGCGTTCCGATGGAAGCGGATGCTCGAGTCGGGCGAGTTCGCTACAATCGCCGAACTGGCCGAGCGCGAGGGGATCGCGCCCTCCTACACGACCCGTGTCCTGCGCCTCACGCTCCTGGCACCCGATATCGTCGAGGCGATCCTGGTAGGGAAGCACGGGCCCGAGGTGACGCTGGCGCGGGTGCTGGAGCCGTTTCCGTCGGAGTGGCCAGAACAGCGGCGCGTCCTCGCCTGAACGACGCGATCGGCCCAAAGCAGACGTTTGCGACCATTGAAGAAAATGACTCAGATGCCAGCCTACCGGTCAGCGCTGTGTCTGCTGCGCGGGCCACTGTCCGGTGTTCTGCTGCGATTCACTATAGGGGCAGACATCGTCTTCGAACGGCACGTGGCGACGGCGAAAGCTCGTTCCTGCAGCGGCCTCTGGATTGGTTGTCCGGTCCATCCGGAAATGACGAAAGTCTTCGCGCTCGGTATCCCATCCGACAGCCGCATCGGTGGTGCCTTGCGGACCGCCCGGCACGGGAAAGACAAGGATTGAGGGCCTGCTTGCCAGCGCCACGTCGGGCCACTGCGTTGCCCTAGCTGCGTTTTCCAGCGACATGAAGGACCTGCGCGCGGGAATCGACGATGCACGCAGGCGTCTTGACCGCCATCCCGAGCCGCACCTACGACGACTGGTAAGCCCGTTGGGTCGAGGGCGGCCTTCACGGTCTGCCGTTAGTCAAGCCATTTGGGCGGGGCGGAAAGGAATTCCTGCACGGCATCCGCCAAGTCGAGAGCCATGAGGTCCGTCCGGTCCGTCAGGATCTCGGCATAGTAGGGGATGTTCTGCAGGCGCTCTTCCCGGGTCTCCGTGATCTGCATTGCATTGTAGCCGGCCTGATGAAAATAGGTCACCCGCGCCCTGATCAACGCGGCTTTGCCGGCAAAGCCCAAGGCCTCGAAGACCGCGCGAAGTTGCTCGATACGGAACACTTCGATCTCACGCAGGACCGTTGCAGTCCTTGGGTCACTGTGCGCCCAATCCCGGATGGCATTGTCGTAGCGCGGATTGAACTCCGTCTCCAGAACCAGCGCACGAACATAGGCGAGGTACTGCCGCATGCCGCTGGGGCCAGCCCCCGCGATCGCGCGGGTGAACGGCCCCGTGTTCCTTTGAGCCCAATCCTGCCGCAGGTCTTCGAGGAAATCCTCCAGTTTGCGGTACTGCCAATAGAAGGCTCCGGTCGTTGCCCCGAGCGATTCCGAGAGCGCGCGCAGCCTGACCCCGGCGATCCCCTTGTCGATGAGCACCTGCCGCCCTGCGCCGATCCAGTCCTCTCGGCTGAGCCCCCGTTGTTCCTGCGGTCCGTCCATCTTTTCCATGCCACACCGTCATCTGGGACGGCGACCCTGAGAATTCAATTGACACAGAGAACCATAACGATCGTTATGTAAATCACATAACAACTGTTACGTTCACTACGTCCAAGATCAGGACCCAACAAGGAGGAAGACATGATCCGCAGAATCCTTACCGCGTCGGCGATTGCTCTCGGTCTGCTGGCGGTGCCGGCGCTAGCAGAGATCGAACTCAAGATTGCAACAGACTCCGGTGACCGGGAGTCGCCGTCTGGCCAGGCCATCGCCAACTGGGCAAAGGCGATCGAGGACGGATCGGGCGGCGAGATCAAGGTTCGGGTCTTCTACCAGAACGAACTCGGCGGGCAGCTTGAAGTGTTCGACCTCTTTGTTGCCGGTGAAATCGATCTGATGTTGTCTTGGCCCTCGACGTCCTACGACAAGCGCATCGGCATCCTGAACACCCCCTACATGGTCACGTCCTGGGAAGATGCCTTCGAGGCCTATAAACCCGGCGGCTGGGTCAACGGCGCGCTGAACGTCGTCTTCAACGACATCGGCCTGAAATATTTCGGCGCCTGGCCAGAAGGGTTCAGCGGCGTCGCGACGCGGGGAGCCTATGCGACCGACATCGCAGGTGCACAAAACATCAAGGTGCGGACACCTCCGCTCTTCCCTTTCCCCCAGATCCTCGAATCCATGGGCTACCAGACGGCAGCCATCGACTGGGGCGAGGTCTATACCTCGATCCAGACCGGCGTGGTCGACGGCGATGCAGGCAACGTGATCTACTGGGACTACGAGTATTTCCGTGATGTCCTGGATTACTACGTCCGCACGAAGCACACCTTCGTCACCGGCAACCTTCTGGCCAATCTCGAGAGCTACAACGCGCTCTCGCCCGAATTCCAGAAGCTCATCGAGGATGCAGCGGTTGTAGAGATGGCCAAGCAGTTCGAAGATGCCCGCGAGACCGACCAGAAATACGTCGACCTCGCGATCGCCGACGGGATGGAGTACTTCGAACTGACCGACGAGCAGATCGCCCCGATCGCCTCCAAGGTTCGGGCCGAGGTCTGGGCACAGATGGAGCCTGACGTCGGCAAGGAAATCATGGACCTCATCCGGGCCAACGTGAAGTAACCAAGCTGTCGGGCCGCCTCCCGTGAAGGGGGCGGCCCCCTTTCTTTCGGGGGCGTGCGAATGGCGTCGTTGTTTCACCGGCTGGACATGGGGATCATGTGGATCATGGGCGCAGTGGTGGTCGTGACCAACCTCGCGGTAACCGGGCTGATCCTTTTTCTTGTGCTGGCACGCTTCGTCCTCGGCTGGTCAGTCGTGGGGGTCCTGGAACTCGCAACTCTCTCCGCGATGTGGCTCTACATGTGTGGCGCCGTCATCGCAGCCCGCAACCGCGAGCATCTTGTTGTGGATTTCCTGTCATCGTCGCTGCGTAGCCCGCGCGCGAGGGCGCTTCACGACCTGGCGGTCTCGGTGATCATGGTCGTGCTGAGCCTGTTCTTCGTCGGGCTCGCACGGGACATGGTGGACTGGTCCATTGCCCGCCCCCAAACGACCGCGGCATTGAGCCTCCCCCTGATGCTGCCTCAATCGGCCATCGTCCTGGCCTCCGGGCTGTTCCTTGTCTACGCGCTGCGGGACGCGGTGGTGGCGGCGCGGACGTTTGTAGAACGCCGAGCCGGCCTCTCAGACGAGGAATGATCCGTGGAAGCGCTGATCGCCATCTGTCTGCTCATGCTGCTCATGGTCTTCGGTATCCCGGTCGCCTGGTCCTTCGCAGGCGTCCTCATGTACCTGGTCTGGGCCTATGACGTGAACACCACGACCTTGCTGCTTCAGGGTTTCCGGTCGCTGGATTCGGTGATCCTGCTGGCTCTTCCCTTGTTTGTCCTCGCTGGCTACCTGATGCAGTCCGGCGGCGTGGCCGAGCGCCTCATTCGCTTCATGACCCAGATCCTTCGTGGCAGAAAGGGTGGAATGGGCGGCGCGATGATCGCGACATCTGGAGTGTTCGGAGCGATTTCCGGCACTGCAACGGCCGCCGTTGCGTCGATCGGCACGATCATGATCGATCCACTGTCAGAGCGTGGTTATCCACGCGGCTACAGTTCTGCCCTGCTCGGGATGTCCTCGCTTCTTGGTATCCTGATCCCGCCCTCCATCACGCTGATCTTGTTCGGTGTCGTAACCAAACAATCGATCACGGCGCTGTTCGCTGCGACGATTGTGCCCGGGCTGATGCTGATGTTTGGCCTGATGATCTTCAACAAGGTCATGGCCCGCCGAATCCTCCGGGAAACGCCGGAACGGGCGGCCGCTCTGGCGCGCCAGCAAAGCGGTGAGAGCGGGTGGATGTCGACGTTGCGGGCATTGCCCGCACTCATGATGCCGGTGGTGATCCTCGGCGGCATATACGGCGGGGTCTTCACGCCTACAGAGGCGGCGGCGGTTGCCCTGTTCATGGCAATCCTGATCGGGTTCTTCATCTACCGGGACCTCACACTCGCGCGGTTTCGCCAAAGCCTGCTGGATGCCGGAGAAACAACAGGGACCATCATCCTGATCCTGCTCTTCTCGTTCATGATCGGCCGGATCATGGTCGCCGAAGGCGTTCCTCAAGACCTGACAGAGGCCGTCACACGAGTAACGGAGAATACCGTTCTGATCCTTCTTCTCGTGAACGCCTTTCTGATCTTTGTGGGCATGATCATGGATGACCTGTCGGTCACGGTCGTTATCGCACCGTTGATGATGCCGCTCCTCGTCGCGCACGGGGTTGATCCGATCCACTATGCCTCGATCGTGGCCTGCTCGGTGGTTATCGGCGCAAACAGTCCCCCGGTCGCACCGATCCTCTACATGGCCTGTCGGATCGGGAAGGTCTCCATCCACCAAGCCGTGGCACCGGCCCTGCAGCTCATCCTTTTCGTTGCGATGCCGGTCATGCTACTGGTCACCTTCGTGCCGGAACTCTCGCTGTTTCTGCCGAGGATTCTTGGTTTCTGATTTGAGCGGGAGTCGTGGATCCATTGGATCCTTGTGAGTAGCCTGATCTTTTTGCTCCACAGCCAAAGCTGGTGCATGATCCCGTCGTCTTTGCACCAAATTACGAATGACGGCTCCGTCCGATGACACGATGTCTTCAAGACGCGCCGTGAACGACCGCTTTCCGCCCTTCGCGTAGGGCTTGACCCGAAGCTGGGCCGCAGAAACCTCGATGCTGTTCTGAAACCGGCGACTGGCGAATGTTCGACCTCCGTTCCATCTGACCGAACGAGACTCCGATCAAAGTGTTCAGGTCGTCTGCCTGAAAATCCATCGAATACAACGTCTTACAAGCTATTCACCAAATCGGCGCAGTCATGAGGTCCGGAGAATATCGGCCCTCAGAGACCACTTCCGGGCCTCCTGGTGCCGGGGCCAGTGCTCAGCCCCTCCCGCATAACCCTCGAAAACAACGGAAAAATCCGGCCGCAGCCGGATCGGGAGAACGCTTTCGCGAGGGCAAGTGGCGGACGGTGAGGGATTCGAACCCTCGA
>JAUIDM010000285.1 GCA_030428915.1 Alphaproteobacteria bacterium
CCGCCCAGACCGATCAGGGCGTCATCCAGTTCCATGACTGGATCGGCGACAGCTGGGCCATCCTCTTTTCCCATCCGAAGGATTTTACACCGGTCTGCACCACCGAATTTGGCGCCGTCGCGCGGCTCGCCGACGAGTGGAGGAAACGCAATACCAAGGTGATGGGTGTCTCGGTCGACGGGGTCGAAGAGCACAAGCGCTGGAAGAACGACATCCACGTGGCGGGCGGCGCCCATCCCGGCTTTCCGATTATCGCCGATGACGGGCTGCATGTGTCCAAGGCCTTCGACATGCTGCCGCATGAAGCCTATCTGCCGGAAAATGCCACTGCGAACGATACCGCGACGGTGCGGTCCGTTTTCATCATCGGCCCGGACAAGAAGGTCAAACTGTCGATGACCTATCCGATGAATGTGGGCCGCAACTTCGCCGAGGTCCTGCGCGCGCTTGATGCGTTGCAGGTTGCAAACGGCAAGGGCGTGGCGACCCCGGCTGACTGGACGGTCGGCGATGACGTGATCATTCCCCTGGCCCATGACGACAAGGCGGCCAAGGAAAAATTCGGCGATTTCAATGCCGTTCTGCCTTATCTGCGCTATACGAAAGTGCCGAAGGACTAAGAACGGCGGTAACCCACGCATTCCGTGCAAGCAGGCTTGTCATTCCTCACCTACGTTGGATACAAGCCTCACGATTTGTAACACTATGCGTGAAATCGTGCGGAAATAATACATGACTGATATCGACGCAGTTATAGCATGGGTGGATGGCAACGATCCGCGGCACGTCGAGAAAAGAAACAGGTACCGCGAGGATCAGAGCGTTCATGCCGAGGCAACGCGCAGTACCCGCTTTGATCAGTCGGGCGAGATCTATTTCTGCATCGCGTCGATCCTGAAATACGCGCCGTTTGTTCGGAAGATCTGGATCATCACCGACGACCAGAGGCCGGCGATGATCGATGAGTTTGCCCGCGCCGGCCTTTGTTCCCCGGACAAGATTGAGATCGTCGATCACAAGACGATCCTTTCGGGATATGAGCAGTATCTGCCTACTTTCAATTCGCTCGTTATTGAATCCGCGATGTACCGCATCCCCGGCCTTGCCGACAGGTTCATCTATTTCAACGACGATTTCTTTCTCAACCGGCCGCAAACGGCTGAAGACTGGTTCACCGATGACGGGCCCGTGATCCGGTCAAGTTTGCTGTCGACACGTGCGAGCAAGTTCAAGACCAAGCTGCGGGCCTTTCTGCGTCGCATCACCTTCCGGCCGCCAAACACCAAACCCTCCTTCGCTCGGAACCAGGAAGCAGCGGCGGCCCGGTTCGGCATGTACGACGAGTATTGGGCCATCGGACATCACGCGCATCCGGTCCGCAAAAAGACACTTGAGGATTATTACAGCGAGCATCCGGACCTGTTGGAGGCGCAGTTTCAGTACAGATTCCGGTCAGTTTTTCAGATTCTTCCGGTTTCACTCGCCAACCACATTGAGATCGTGCGCTTGGGCGTAAAGCCGATTGATTACGAAAAGCCGGCTTATGTGAAACCTACCTCCGAAGAAAAACTTCCCGACTTTCTCGAAAAGATACAGACAGATAGCACTCTTTGCGGGTGCATTCAGAGTCTCGATGAAGCTCCGCGCAACGTGCGCCGGATTGTTCTGTCCGCAATGTGTGAAAAGTTTGGCGCGACACTTCCCCCGAAGGTGGTCGCGCTTTTCGAAACGGTGGAGCCCGTGTCGACCTAAACGTTGCCGGGCTTAACCCGAGTGGTGAGGAGCTTTGAAAGCCAGTTCGGATTCGCGGATCAGATCCTGGTTTTCAGCCATGTATTCGCCCTTTAGTGGTTGCTTCTGCTCTTCGCTCAACAGCACTGGGCGGGGAAAATCGGCGTTCGAAAAAAGCTGCTGCAAGAAGTTGCGCGCGATTTTCTGGTCCTTCTTCGACTTCATATGCGGGTTGATTTTTAGCGCAAGCTCCAGACCCAGATCGCCGATGCTGAGGTTCCGGCGCGCCGGATATTCGAAGTTTTCAAACTTCTGAGCATCCACGGACATGAAGGCGCTAAAGAAATCGGACAGGAAGCTGGCTTGCCCCTGTCGGATCTGGCTGCTGAAGTCCTTCAGAAGAACGTTTTCTTTTCCAAGGGCTTCGCAAAGGCCATCATAAAGTGGGCGCCAACTCAGCGAGCCGGCGAGTTTGGGGGTTACCCATTCGTCGAAGAAATGGTGCTTTCCCTCATGAATCGTCTGAAGATAGTAACTCTCAATGAAGGAAGCCTGATCCCTGATATAATAGACGGCCATCATCCGCTTGTCGGGTAGACCATCGACAATTCGGCGCGCCAATGTGCCCGCGTCAGGATAAAGAGTGGACCCGGATGACGTGAACGGCCGACCGAGAGCATTTTCGTGCGACAAGATATATCTGCTGCGCAGCAACAGTGCAGATCGCCGGATGCGCCTGCCAATCTCCGGCAATCCCTTTGACAGTATCTTCTCCTGTCCCCAGCCAACTAGTTCGTCCCCCGCCGTCCGCGACATCGCCGCGATCCGGTTCCGACGCATGATCTTCGGCCGGTCGCGCATGTATTTCTGAATGAGCGACGTACCGGTCTTGTGCGCACCAAGATGCAAAACGACGATCACTACCGCCTCCCCCACAGCGCGATCTCTGGACTATCGCCAGATTAACCTGATGACCCCGCCCGAAAAAGCGGGGCCATCGTTCTCAAAGCCGCATGATCACTCGGCCGCGTCTTCTTTTTCTTTCTTCTCCGGCGCAATCTCTTCGCCGGTTTCCTGATCGACCATCTTCATGCCAAGGCGCACCTTGCCACGGTCGTCGAAGCCGAGAAGCTTGACCTTCACTTCCTGGCCTTCCTTCAACACCTCGTTCGGGTGCTGAAGGCGCTTGTTGGCGATCTGGGACACGTGGACCAGACCATCGCGCTTGCCGAAGAAGTTCACGAAGGCGCCAAAATCGACGAGCTTCACGACCTTGCCGGTATAGATCTTGCCCTCTTCCGGCTCGGCCACGATCGAGTAGATCATGTCATAGGCCTTCTTGATCGAGTCGGCATTGGCCGAGGCGATCTTGATCACGCCGTCATCGTTGATATCGACCTTGGCGCCAGAGGTTTCCACGATCTCGCGGATGACCTTGCCGCCAGAACCGATCACTTCGCGGATCTTGTCGGTCGGGATCGTCATCGTCTCGATGCGCGGGGCGTGGGCAGAGAATTCGCTCCGGCCCTCGGTCAGCGCATTGGCCATTTCGCCCAGGATATGCATCCGGCCGTCTTTCGCCTGCGCCAGCGCCTGCTCCATGATTGCCGGCGTAATGCCCGCAACCTTGATATCCATCTGGAGCGAGGTGATGCCGTTTTCCGTGCCCGCGACCTTGAAGTCCATGTCGCCGAGGTGATCCTCGTCGCCGAGAATGTCGGTCAGGACCGCGTATTTCCCATCGTCCTCAAGGATCAGGCCCATGGCGACACCGGCGACCGGCGCCTTCAGCGGCACGCCCGCATCCATCATTGACAGCGACGAACCGCAGACCGTGGCCATGGACGACGAACCGTTCGATTCCGTGATCTCCGACACGACGCGGATCGTGTAGGGGAAGTCGGTCGGTGCCGGCAGAACCGCCTGAAGCGCGCGCCAGGCCAGCTTGCCGTGGCCGATCTCACGACGGCCCGGAGGACCGAAGCGCCCGACCTCGCCGACCGAGTAGGGCGGGAAGTTGTAGTGCAGCAGGAAGTTCGAGCGGAAATTGCCATGCAGCGCGTCGATGATCTGCTCATCCTCGCCGGTGCCGAGCGTGGTGATCACCAAGCCCTGCGTCTCGCCGCGGGTGAAGAGCGCCGAACCATGCGTACGCGGCAGGATGCCCACTTCGCTGACGATCGGGCGGACCGTCTTCGTGTCGCGGCCGTCGATGCGCTTGCCGTTGGCGACGACATCGCCGCGCAGGATCGACGATTCCAGCTTCTTTATCGCGGAGCCGAGATTGGCGTCGGCCTGATCCTCTTCCGAGAGCGCGCCCTTGATCGCGGCGACGGCGGCAGAAATGGCGGCGGTGCGCTCCTGCTTGTCGAGGATCGCGAAGGCGGCGCGCATCTGCGCCTCGCCCGCTGCCTTCACACGCGCATAAAGGGCGGAATAGTCCGGCGGCGTGAAGTCGAAGGGTTCCTTGGCCGAAGCCTCGGCAAAGTCGATGATCAGGTCGATGACCGGCTGCATCTGCTCATGGCCGAATTTCACGGCGCCCAGCATCTCGGCCTCGGACAGCTCATAGGCTTCCGATTCCACCATCATCACCGCGTCCTTGGTGCCCGCGACGACAAGGTCGAGCCGCTGCTCGGGGTTCATGCGCAGCTGGTCCATGTCGGCGACTTCGGGGTTCAGCACGTATTCGCCATTGGCGAAACCGACCCGCGCCGCGCCGATCGGGCCCATGAAGGGCACGCCCGAGATCGTCAGCGCGGCCGAGGCCGCGATCATCGCCACGATGTCGGGATCGTTGACGAGGTCGTGCGACAGAACGGTGCAGATCACCAGAACTTCGTTCTTGAAGCCATCGACGAAAAGCGGGCGGATCGGACGGTCGATCAGGCGCGAGGTCAGGGTTTCCTTTTCGGAAGGACGCCCCTCGCGCTTGAAGAAGCCGCCCGGGATCTTGCCGGCGGAATAGGTCTTTTCCTGGTAATGCACGGTCAGCGGGAAGAAGTCCTGCCCCGGCTTCTGTTCGCGGGCATAGGTCACGTTGGCCATGACGCTGGTCTCGCCGAGCGTGGCGATGACCGAACCGTCGGCCTGACGGGCAACCTTCCCCGTTTCCAGTGTCAGCTCTTCCTGGCCCCACTGGATGGATTTCTTTGTCACGTTGAACATATATCGTTTCCTCTTGGGGGCACGCACGGGCGTATCCCGTGTCCCCCGTTCAAATGGCGGCCCCATTGCCGCCGCCCCCAATCCTTCGCATGCGCCCGGGGGCATGGGCTCACGTCACAGATGGCGGGGGCCATACAGGAAAACCGGCGGGTTGGGAAGGGGCGGGTTGGCGGCCCCGATGGCCGTCACAGCGTTCACACCGGCCACAGCCACCAGACATAGGCAATATAGGCCGCGAGCAGCGCGGCTCCCTCGCGCCGGGTGATGGTCAGGCCGGTATAGGCCACACCGACCAGCGCAAGCGAGACGAGGACCATCAGAGGATTGTCGAAGCTGACGATCCGCTCGGGCACGTCGGAGGGCGCGATCAGCGCCGTCGCGCCACCGATGCCGAGGAGATTGTAGATGTTCGACCCGACGATATTGCCGAAAGCCACATCGGTCTGGCGGCGGTAGGCCGCGACGAGCGAGGTCACAAGCTCCGGCATGGAGGTGCCGAGGGCGACGATGGTGAGGCCGATCACCGTTTCCGAAATCGCCATGGACCGCGCGAGCGCCACCGCGCCGTCGACAAGGAAACCGCCGCCAA
>JAUIDM010000286.1 GCA_030428915.1 Alphaproteobacteria bacterium
GCGTTCCGCCATTAAGTGCGTGCAGCACGATGTCGCGCGCGATGGGGGCTGCGGCGGTAGAACCGCCCCCGCCGTGTTCGACGACCACCGAAACCGCGACCTTGGGCGCGTCGAAAGGTGCGTAGCAGACAAAGAGCGCGTGGTCCCGCCGTTCCCAAGGAAGGTCTTCATTGCGAAACACACCGCGTGCCCGTTCAGCGGCCGTGATGTTGCGCACCTGGCTCGTGCCGGTCTTACCTGCCATGAGCATCGTGTCATCGACAATGCGCGAGCGATAGGCGGTGCCGCGCTGTGAGTTGGTCACGTCGAACAGACCCTTTCGCACGGCTCTGAGGGCCGTATCGTTCAGGCCAAGCGGCGGTGCATCGGCAGGCGGAACGTCGGCCCCGTCAATGGCCCGGACAAGGCGCGGTTCCACCGCACGACCGCTGGCGACCCGCGCGGTCATAACTGCCAACTGCAGCGGCGAGGCCAGAACATAACCCTGGCCGATACCGGAGTTGAGTGTATCGCCGACCAGCCAGGCCTTTCCGTATTTCGACTGCTTCCAGGACTTGTCCGGCGCGAGGCCTTCGGAAATCGCCGACATGGGCAGATCGAAGCGAACGCCGATACCGAGCCGTCGCGCCATTTCTGCGATCTTGTCAATGCCGACGCGCTGGGCCACTTCGTAGTAGTAGACATCGCAGGATTTCTGCAGGCTTTCGGTCATCGCGACATAGCCATGCCCGCCACTCTTCCAGCAGTGAAAGCGCCGGTTGCCAAGTTTGGTATAGCCCGGGCAATAGACCGTTTCGCCGGTGCTGATCACGCCCGCCTCCATCGCGGCGAGCGCGGTCACGATCTTGAAGGTGGAGCCCGGCGGATAGGCGCCCTGCACGGTCTTGTCTGCCAGCGGGCGATGGTCGTTTTCCGTCAGCGCGCGGTAATCAGGGCCGGATATGCCGCGCACGAACAGGTTCGGGTCGAAGCTGGGGGCTGAGTTGATGGCAAGGATGTCGCCACTCTCTACATCCATGACGACCGCGGCGGCACTTTCTTCGCCCAGGCGGGCCTGCACGTAGTTCTGCAACTGGTGATCGATGGTGATGCGGATATTCGCGCCCGGGTCGCCTTCCTGGCGCCCCAATTCGCGCATGACCCGGCCCGACGAATTGACCTCGATGCGCCGTGACCCGGCCTTGCCGCGAAGTTCGGCTTCCAGCTTTGCCTCGACCCCGATCTTGCCGATCTGAAAGCGCGGGATCTTCAGCAGCGGGTCAGGGTCTTCGATCTTCGACAGGTCATAGTCGCTGACCGGGCCGACATATCCCAGGACATGGGCGAAATCCGGGCCTTGCGGATAGAAGCGCGACAGGCCGACTTCGGTGGTGACGCCGGGCAGGGCGGGGGCGTTGACCGCGACGCGGCTGAACTCCTCCCAACTCAGCCGGTCGGCGACGGTGATCGGCAGCGTCGGCGTGCGGCTGGCTTCCTTTACGGTACGCGCACGATCCTCGTCGGACAGCGGGATGAGCCGGGCGAGCCGGTTCAGCACATCCTCCATATCGCCGGTATCTTCCTGGATGATCGTGATCCGGTAGTTCTGTTCGTTTCCGGCGACGACCGTGCCTGTCCGGTCCTGAATCAGTCCCCTTGCCGGTGGCAACAATCGGACCTTGATCGAATTTTCCTCGGCCAGAAGGCGGAATTCGTCGGCCTGATCGACCTGAAGATGACGCATTCGGAATGCCAGCGTCCCGACAAAGACCGCCTGAAGCGAGCCGAGCAGCATCGCGCGCCGCCCGATGCGGCGATGACTTTCCTGATTGTCCCGAGGCGAGCGTCTCATATCCGCCGCCCCGTCGAATTGGCTTCACCTTTCGCGGTCTTCCGCACCCCGAAGGCGAAGAGCGTGATCGCCACCACAATCGGGTAAGCCGCTATGGTGGCGAACGCTTGCAGCAGCATCGGCCCGAAACCGGCCTGCGGTACAATCAAGAGGCTCAGGATCAGCCAATTGGCAACCGAAAGCGCCACGATCAGCCCGCCGGTGGTGAGCCATTCCACCGCAAAGGGCAGGTCGCGCAGTGTCGCCAGACGCGACCGCAGGAATTCGGTGCCGAGCAACACAACCAGCGGCCATAGTCCGGGTGGGCGCATCGTCAGGATGTCATCGAACAGGAACACGGCGACGATGAGCATGGCGGGGACATAGTCGGGCCTGCGCTGGAGCCAGGCCAGCGTCAGGCAAAGCATGAGGTCCGGACCGGGAAAGCGCACGGGCATTGCCGACAGCGGCAGGAGGCGCACGAAAAGAAAGGCCGCTGCAATCGCAAGGAACAGCATCTGATGCGCGTGACGCGAGGCTGCGACCGGATCAACCATCGCCGGCCTCGCCTTGTTCGGTCAATCCATCTGTCTCCGGATGCGGAAGGAAGGGCGGCGGGATCAGCCCGCCCGCTTCGCGGATCTGCGCCGCAGGATGGCTCCTGAGCACCCTCAGAAAGTTCAGCCGTTCGTAATCGGCCGCAAGCCGTACGCGAAGGCGTTCATCGGTGCCAAGCTCCACCTGACCGACCAGCAGACCCGCCGGAAAGACGCCGCCATCGCCCGAGGAAATGACGCGGTCGCCGGGGCGCACCTGCTCGGGGGTTTCGAGAAACTCGACCGGCGGGTTCGGGCTGTTGTCGCCGACCAGCATGGCCTTCTGGCCCGAAGGCTGGATCGTCACCGGTATGCGGCTGGACGCGTCGGTCAGAAGGATCACGCGCGCGGTCGTCTGCCCTACGCCAGAAATCCGGCCAACAAGACCAAGCCCGTCCATCGTCGCCCAGCCGTCGACGATCCCGTCGCGCGAACCGACGTTCAGCAGAACCGACTGCCGGAAGGGCGACCCGCTATCGGCCAGCACCACGCCGGAAACAGAAGTCAGTTTTGGATCGAGCCGTACCTGGTTCTGCGCAAGCAGCTTGGCGTTCTGCTGTTCAAGCTGAACCGCGGCCTCTTTCCAGGCTTTCATCTGCTGCAATTCGCGGCGAAGTTCCTGGTTCTGTTCGTAAAGGCTGGCATAGGCCTGAAAGCCTTCCACCATGCCGACGAATTTCGTCACCGGCACCAGTGCCCAGTCCATGTTCGGCACGACCCGGTCGATGACGGCTGCACGGAAACGCTCGACCCGAGGACTGTCGATGCGCCAGATCAGAAAGATCGTGGCCAGCACGAAGACCAGCCCCGCAATCAGGATGCGGCGCAGCGGTCCCTTGAAATCGGCATCGGCATTGCGGTTTCTTGCCAAGGGCGGCCTCGCTCTCGGGCGCTGGGTTCAGATCCTACAGCGTTTCGAGTTTACGTTGAATCAGCATTCGAACCTTTTCCCTTCGAATTCTGATACTTGCCTTTTCGACCATAACTCGAAACGTATCAGCTGTCGTAATCTATCACATGCCGGAGCTGTTTTTCATACTCCAGTGCCTTGCCCGTGCCGAGGGCAACACAGTTCAGACACTGGTCGGCAATGGAGATCGAGAGGCCGGTCTGCTCGCGGAGTGCGAGATCAAGCTCACCCAGCAGCGCACCGCCTCCGGTCAGCATCACGCCCCGGTCGACGATGTCGGCGGCAAGATCGGGCGGTGTCGCTTCCAGCGCGATCATCACCGCCTCACAAATCTGTTGGACAGGCTCGGCCAGAGCCTCGGCGATCTGAGCCTGATTGATTTCGACTTCCTTCGGCACGCCGTTAAGAAGATCGCGGCCGCGGATCTGCATGCTGGCGCCCCGTCCATCGTCCGGCATCCGGGCGGTGCCGATGGAGGTCTTGATACGTTCGGCGGTGCTTTCGCCGATCAGAAGGTTCTGCTGACGGCGCAGGTGGCTGATGATTGCCTCGTCCATACGGTCGCCGCCGACGCGGACGGACCGGGCATAGACGATGTCGCCAAGCGACAGCACCGCGACCTCGGTCGTGCCGCCGCCGATATCGACGACCATGGAGCCGGTCGGGTCGGTGATCGGCATTCCGGCGCCGATCGCCGCCGCGATCGGCTCAGCGATGAGGCCCGCGCGCCGCGCACCGGCGGAAAGGACCGACTGGCGGATCGCACGCTTTTCAACCGGGGTCGCGCCGTGGGGGACGCAGACAATGATCTTCGGCTTGGAGAAGGTGGTGCGGCGATGGACCTTGCGGATGAAGTGCTTGATCATCTCCTCAGCCACGTCGAAATCGGCGATGACGCCTTCGCGCATCGGCCGGATCGCCTCGATGGAACCGGGGGTGCGGCCGAGCATGAGCTTCGCGTCCTCGCCCACGGCCAGGACCTGCTTCTTGCCGTCCTTGACATGATAGGCCACGACAGAGGGTTCATTGAGGATGATCCCCTTGCCCTTCACGTAGACGAGCGTGTTCGCCGTCCCAAGGTCGATCGCCATATCCGACGAAAACAGCCCACCCCAACTTGCCATCGTTCTTCCCACTCCAAACAGATTGCGGCCCGCGACTCGGAGGCCGCAGGCCGGTGACCCTTATAGGCGCGGAGGGCAAAATGGGGAAGGGGGCGGCGGAATGCAGACTGCGGCATTCCGCCTGATTTCACAAATCGAACAATTCTGAAGGAAAGAGTGTTCAGAACTGTGTTCTATTATCACGAAACCGACTTCAGCTCTTCCGGCTTGGTCTTGGCGCGCCTGACTATCAGGTTGTTCAGCGCGCTGACATAGGCCTTGGCGCTGGCCACGACGGTGTCGGTATCGGACGACTGGCCGGTGACGATCTTGCCGTCCTCTTCCAGACGGACCGAGACCGTCGCCTGCGCATCCGTGCCCTCGGTCACGGCATGAACCTGATAGAGCGCGAGGCGTGCCTCGTGCGGGAAGATCCGCTTGATTGCGTTGAAGGTCGCATCCACCGGGCCGTCGCCCTGGGCTGTCACCTGATGGTCCTTGCCGTCCACGGTCAGGATCAGGTCTGCCGATTGCGGCGCCTCGGTGCCGCAGATCACGCGCAGGAACTTGACCTGCATGTGGTCGCCGGCCCCTTCTGAGGCCTGATCGCTCATCAGCGCGATGAGGTCTTCGTCATAGACTTCCTTCTTGCGATCAGCCAGGGCCTTGAAGCGGACGAAGACATCGTTGAGCTGGTTGTCGGCCAGATCGAAGCCGAGGTCATTCAGCTTCGAACGCAGGGCCGCGCGCCCGGAATGCTTGCCCATGACGATATTGGTTGCCGCCAGCCCGATATCCTCGGGGCGCATGATTTCGAACGTCTCGGCATTCTTCAGCATCCCGTCCTGATGGATGCCGCTTTCATGGGCGAAGGCGTTCTTGCCGACGATGGCCTTGTTGAACTGGACGGGGAAGCCCGACACCGCAGCGACGCGGCGCGAGATGTTCATGATCTTCGTCGTGTCGATACCCGTGTGGTAGGGCATGATGTCGTTGCGGACCTTGAGCGCCATCACGACCTCTTCCAGCGCCGTGTTGCCCGCCCGTTCGCCCAACCCGTTGA
>JAUIDM010000287.1 GCA_030428915.1 Alphaproteobacteria bacterium
TGCAACCGGAAGACCCTGCCGCCGGTCCGACCGATGCGGGTGCCAAGACGGACCTGGCGGCCAGCGACAGCCCAAGCGCGTCAGCGATATCGGCGCCGCAAGCGGATCAGGCGCCAAAGCCCGATGAAGCACCGGAGGCGCAGGGTGACACAGCGCCAGCTCTCCCGGTGACCGGGAGTGCGACCAGCGACATCGCCGCTCCAACGGCGGACAGCACGCCCCGACCGGCGACACGGGCGGCCATCGTGACCGTGCAGCCGGGCTACTCTCTCTGGCGCATCGCACGCGAAAACTACGGCGACGGCTTGCTGTATGTTAAGGTGTTCGAGGCAAACCAGAAACAGATCCGGGATCCCGATCTGATCTATCCCGGCCAGATTTTCACCATTCCCGATCCGGCCGAGTGAGCATGCAGGTTCGCGCCTGAGTGGCCTCCCGCAATGTCGCGAATGGGCAAGACGGCCACATCGCACGCTGAAAACCTCGCCGTCAGGGAGGATGCTGGATGGATACGCCTCATCGCCGCAAGGGCCGCGCTGCCCGTCAAAGCGAAGCACCCGCGCGGGTCGTGAACTATAGCCGCCTGCGCCACCCGTTCGCGCCGCAAAACGTGCTTTCAGAGGACGCCGTCGCGGCCATTCACACTACGGCACTGAAAGTGCTTGAGGACCTTGGGGTCAAAGTCCTGCTGCCTGAGGCGCGGCGGATCTATTCAGTCGGAGGCGCCATCGTCGACGACGCGACAGAAATGGTCCGAATCGGCGTCGACATGGTCGAGGATGCCTTGGCCACGGCCCCAAAATCCATCCTCATGCGCGCACCCAATCCCCGACGCGATCTCACCTATGAAGACGGCGCGCTGGTCTTTTCGCCCGCCGGTGGCTGCCCGAACGCGACCGATCGCATCCGAGGGCGGCGACCCGGCAATCTTGCGACCTTTGAGGAGACGCTGAAGCTGCACCAAAGCTTTGACGTGATCCACAAGCTCGGCCCATCGGCCGAGCCGCAGGACGTGCCCGCGCATCTGCGGCACTATGCGATGATGCAGGGACAACTGGCGCTCGCCGACAAACCACTGTTCGTTTATGCGCGCGGGCGGCGGCAGGTGGAGGACAGTTTCGCGATGATCCGCCTGGCGATGGGGCTGAATGAGGAGGAGTTCGGCAACAGTGCCTGGGCAACAACGGTAATCAATACCAACTCCCCCCGCCAGCTCGACAAGCCGATGGCCGAGGGAATCATCGACTTCGCGCGGGCCGGCCAATTGTCGATCATCACACCCTTCTGTCTTGCCGGTGCGATGGCGCCCGTGACTGTTGAGGGCGCGCTGGTGCTGCAACATGCCGAATGCCTTGCTGGCATCACGCTGGCACAGCTTGCCAAGCCGGGGGCGCCGGTCAGCTATGGTGGTTTTTCATCGAACGTGGACATGAAGTCGGGTGCGCCCGCTTTCGGCACGCCCGCCCATATCCAGCTTGCCATTGGCACCGGGCAGCTGGCGCGCCATGTCGGACTGCCCTGGCGTTCGGCGGCGGGGTCCGCGTCGAACGTGGCCGACATGCAGGCGGCGGGCGAAAACCATATGGGTCTGTGGGCGAACCTCATGGCCAATGCCACGCTGGTCGTGCACTCGGCCGGCTGGCTGGAGGGTGGGCTGACCTTCGGATATGAAAAATTCATCAACGATATTGAGGCATTGCAGATCATAGCTGAGATCTGTACGCCGCTTGCCTCCCTGCCGGACGATCTGGCTTGGGAGGCATTGTCGGACGTGCAGCCGGGCGGACATTTCTTTGCGACCCAGCATACGATGGAGCGCTTCAACCGCGCCTTCTATGCGCCGCTTGTCGCGGATCTGACGAACCATGGAACATGGCAGGCGGCAGGGGCGCAGACCGCGACCGAACGCGCCACGGCGATCTGGCAGAAGGTACTGGCAGACTATACCCCGCCGCCCGGCGCTGCCGAACGCATCGAGCGCATCGCGCGCTTTGTCGCCGATCGGACAGCAGCGGGCGGGGCATCTCCGTCGGATTGAGCAACGTTATCTTACTGTGCTGAGCGCTTCGGACGGTCTTGGCCTCGACCGAAACGTGTCGGGCCCTTTTTAAAAAGACGGGACGCCGGGTTGCCCCGGCGTCCCGTTCGCTTTTGTGCCGAGACGGGCCTATTCCGCCGCCGTCGGAGCCGATGCCGCGAGTTTGTCGCGCAGTCCGTCGCGATAAAGCGCCTTGGCCAGCGCCAGGCACATCAGCCCCATGACCATGGTGAAGGGCAGGGCGCCGATGATCATCGCGCTCTTCAGTGCTTCCATCGGATCGGCCCCGCCATTGGTCTTGCCCGCGATCAGAAGCGTGCCGATCACCAGGGTCAGGATGATGCCCCAGATGATCTTGTGCTTGTTGTCGGTGTCTTGATCGCCGCCCGACATGATCGTGTTCATGACGAGGATGCCGGAGTCGGCGGAGGTGACGAGGAAGGTCATGATCAGCACCACGCACATCACGGTGATGGCTGACAGGAACCCGCCCGAAATCATCTCGCCCAGTGTCACGAAAAGCTTCGCGGTGTTGGATGCCGCGATGATCGAGCCTTCCGCAGCCCCCGACAGTTCAAGATCGATCGCCGTGCCGCCGAGGATCGTCATCCAGGCAAAGCAGACGAGCGCGGGCGCGAAGACGCAGCCGACGATGAATTCGCGCACCGAACGGCCCTTGGAAATCCGCGCGAGGAAAAGTCCGACGAAGGGCGAGAACGCGATCCACCAGGCCCAGTAGAAGGTTGTCCAGCCAGCCTGCCAGCCGAAAAGACGGCCATCGGTGCCAGCGGCATAGACCGCTTGCTGAACTTCCGGCGAAAGCGCTGCCGCCTCACCTTCAAGCCCGCCCTGGAACGCCTCGAAAGACCCCCAGGCATTTGTCGCGCCGGCATAGAGGCTGTCGGCGAGCGGTGCCGCCTCTGCCGGAAGGGCCGAGGCGAAGTCGGCCTGCGACAGGGGCAGATGCGCGCCGAAGCTCAGCTGAGTGAAGTTGAGGATATAGTCGACCAGCGCGGAGCCGTAGGTCGTCATCGCGAAGGCGAAGGAGCCGAAGACGACGAAGACCAGAAGCAGGATGATCGACAGGACGAGGTTGAGGTTCGAAAGATACTTGACGCCGCGCCCGACGCCCGAGACCGCCGAGAGGATCGACATGCCCATGATGGCCAAGAGACCGGCAAGCAGACCGACCGTGCCGGGGGCAGGGGCCTCGCCTGTCATGTCCATCATCCATTCCGCGCCGGTGATCGCATACATGCCGTCGATGAACTGGCTGACGCCGAATCCGATGGTGACCGAGACGCCGAGGATCGTGGCGACGACGCCGAGAATGTCGACGACATGGCCGAATGGGCCATTCACGTATTTGCCGAACAAGGGCGTGAGAGCCGACCGGATCGTCAGCGGCATGTTTCGCGTATAGGCGTAATAGGCCAGGCTCAGGCCGGTGACGACGTAGATCGCCCAGGCGTGGAAGCCGTAATGCAGAAAGGTATAGCGGTAGCCGGATTGCAGCGATTCCGTCGAGTTACCGATAATGCCGCCTTTCAGGATTTCGGGGTTCGACGCCCACAGCCCGAGCGGTTCGGCGGTCGCAAAAACCATGAGCCCCACACCAAGGCCAGCGCCGAACATCATGGAAAACCAAGAAAAATTCGAAAATTCCGGTGCCTCACCCGGTGTCCCCATGATCCTTTTTCCGGTTTGAGGCAAAGCCGCGACGATGAAAAGGAAGAAGGCAAAAAAACCGACGATGATGATGTAGAAGGCGTTGAAGTCCTCCAGCAGGCGCCAGTTCAGGCTTCCTAGAACGCCGTTGGCATTGGCCGGCCAGACAAGAGCCCAGATGACAAGAAGCGCCATCGCGATTTTCGACACGAGCGCGATTTCCATGCTGTGGCCCTGATAGAACCCGGACGTGGCCCGTCGAATCTCGATTTCCGTAAACGGTGGTTTGATACTCATATTCTGTCCCCGTGTGATTTTCATAAGACAGAAACGTCAGGCAAGCCGCTCGCCGCGATCTCAGGCTGTGACTCGCCCTCCCCCCCTGGTGCGCGAGACCATGGCCGAGAAGTCTCCTTAGCGATGCGTCGATTGCGACCTGTTTGACGCTCAAAGGGACCTGCGGAACCGGGGCCGCCGACGAATTCGGACCGGTTGTCGTTTTGGGCTGCTTCCCCTGCCACGGTCATGATTGGTTCAGTCGCGCATGCGGGACAGGTTGCGGGCATCCGGCGCCAGCGCGATCTGTGCGGCTGGCCGAATGGATGGCCTCGATGTTCGGGCTCTTGAAGCCGTCCGTCCCCTTGCATAGTGTCCGCCGCGTTGGACGGAGGGGCGCATGGCCGGCAAACGCAGCATCTTTGAGGAAGTCGGCGACGGCGCAAAGCCTTCAGAGGCGCCCAAGGGCGGCATGATCGACAAGGGGCGTGGTGGCGCGCGGGGCGCGGTACGGATCTGGCTTGCGGTTCTCTTCGCGCTCGTGGTCGCAATGATCGCGGTGGGCGGGCTGACCCGTCTGACCGACAGCGGCCTCTCGATTACCGAATGGCGCCCGGTGACGGGTGCCCTGCCGCCGATGAACGAGGCTGACTGGCTGGCCGAATTCGCCAAGTATCAGGCCAGCCCCGAATTTCAGTTGCAGAACCATCAGATGGCGCTGGAGGAGTTCAAGTCGATCTATTGGTGGGAATGGGGGCACCGCCAGCTTGGGCGGGTCATCGGACTTGTCTGGGCGGGTGGATTCCTGTTCTTGTGGGCGACCAAACGCATACCGACCGGCTGGACGGGAAGGCTTCTCGGTCTCGGTGCGCTTGGCGGTCTGCAGGGGGCCATCGGCTGGTGGATGGTCGCGTCCGGCCTGACGGGGCGCATGGTCGATGTGGCCTCGTATCGCCTTGCTATTCATCTGGGCCTGGCCTTTGCCATTCTTGGCCTGATCGCCTGGTACATGCTGTCGCTCGCGCGGCGGGAGACGGAGCTTTTGCAGGCGCGCCGATCGCGCGAGGCGAAACTTTTCTCGATGTCGACGGGTCTCATGCATTTCGCCTTTCTCCAGATCCTGCTGGGCGCACTCGTTGCGGGGATCGATGCGGGCAGGGCTTTCCCGACCTGGCCGCTGATGGGCGACAGCTTCTTTCCCGCCGATGCGTTTTATCTTCCCGAAGGCGGACCTGCCCTGCTCGCATTCTTCGAAAATCCCGGGCTGGTCCAGTTCACCCACCGAATGGCGGGCTATCTGCTTTTGATTTTCGGCATCGTTGTCTGGCTCAGGGGCCGCCGTTCCGCCCATCCGGCCACGCGGGGCGCCTTCACCTTCGTTCTCGTCGCACTTGCCGCGCAGGTCGTGCTGGGCATTCTGACCGTTCTTCACGCGGCACCGCTTTCGCTGGCCCTGATCCATCAACTGGGTGCCGTTGCAGTCTGGGTC
>JAUIDM010000288.1 GCA_030428915.1 Alphaproteobacteria bacterium
CTACCGGATATGAGGAGGCTGCCGCGCAAGGATTGGTGGCGGGTCTGAATGCGGCGCGGGCGTCAAGCGGACAGGCGTCCGTGACTTTCGCTCGTTCGCAAAGCTATATCGGGGTCATGATCGACGATCTCGTGACGCGGGGCGTCACTGAACCCTATCGCATGTTCACCTCGCGGGCGGAGTTCCGGTTGTCACTCAGGGCGGACAATGCCGACCAGAGGCTGACGCCGTTAGCGCTGGAACTAGGATGTGCCGGCGAGGAACGCCGTACAGCTTTCGCGCAGAAGATGGAGTCTCTCGCGGCTGGCCGCGCTGCGCTTGATCGCTTGGCGCTGACCCCACGCGAGGCGGCGGAACATGGCATCATTGTGGGTCAGGACGGGCAGCGTCGGTCCGGCTTCACACTCCTGAGCTTCGCCGATGTCGGTTTCGCGCAGCTTGAACGCATTGATCCATCGCTGGCCGATCTGCCTGATGACATCAGAGATCAGCTAAAGCGGGATGCAACATATGCGACTTATATCGAGCGTCAGCAGGCGGATGTTGCAGCGTTGAAGAGAGATGAAGCGCATGAAATTCCAGCAGATTTTGACTATAACGCGCTGTCGGGCCTGTCGAATGAATTGCGCGGCAAGCTGATGCTGGCGCGACCCGAATCGCTGGCGCAGGCTGGGCGGGTCGACGGAATGACGCCGGCGGCCCTGACTCTGATTCTGGCGGCATTGCGTCGCGCCGAACGGCTGCGTAACGCGGGATGACCGACGTTTCCGCAAGCCTGGCTGGGCGGAGTGTTTCACGTGAAACATTCGAACGGCTGGTGCACTACGAATCTCTCCTGCGCAAATGGAACCCCGCGATCAATCTCGTGGCGCGATCAACGCTCGATGCGCTGTGGGACCGCCATTTCCGTGATTCGATCCAGGTCTTCGACCTTGCTCCGGCAACGGCAGGGACATGGGCGGATCTGGGCAGCGGCGGCGGCTTTCCCGGTCTCGTGTCCGCAATCCTTGCCGCGGATGAGCGCCCGGAGACGCATGTCATCCTTGTCGAAAGCGATCAAAGGAAAGCCGCTTTTCTTTCCACGGTGGGGCGCGAAACAGGAATTGATGTCACGGTAGTTTCCGAACGAATTGAAGCAGTTGCGCCGCTTGGCGCCGATGTTGTGACGGCCCGTGCACTGGCCCCACTGGACCGCTTGCTCGGCTTCGCCGAACGACACCTTGCGGCGAATGGCACGGCGATCTTCCCAAAAGGGGTGGCCTGGCGCGATGAGGTCGGGCAAGCACTTGAAACGTGGCGATTTTCCTATCAGAACAACGACAGCCTGACTGAACCCGGCGCAACCGTCCTGACCATCGGAGGTATATCACGTGTCTGACCCGACCCGTCCGCCGGGGCCAAGAATCATCGCCGTCGCCAATCAGAAAGGCGGCGTGGGCAAGACCACCACCGCCGTCAATCTCGCCGCTGCCTTGGCAGAAGACGGTTTGAGCGTGCTGCTGGTCGACCTCGATCCACAGGGCAATGCATCGACCGGGCTTGGTTTCGAACCGGCCAGCCGGGAACTCACCACCTATGACCTGCTTCTGGAAGAGGCGGAGTTGATGGATGTGATTCGCGCGACCAAGGTCGAAGGTCTCTGGATCTGTCCCGCAACAACCGACCTGTCCTCGGCGGATATCGAGCTTGTCGCCAATGAAAAGCGCAGTTTTCTTCTACATGATGCGCTGCGGCAGCCAGCTGTCGATTTCTTTGATTTCGACTACATTCTGATCGATTGCCCGCCATCGCTCAGCCTGCTGACCGTGAACGCCATGGTCGCTGCGCATTCGGTTCTGGTGCCCCTTCAGGCTGAGTTCTACGCGCTCGAAGGCCTGTCGCAACTGATGCTGACGATACGGCAGGTTCGGCAGTCTGCGAACCGCGACCTCAGAATCGAAGGCGTTTTGCTGACCATGTATGACAGCCGCAACAACCTTTCGACGCAGGTGGAGGCGGATGCGCGGGCAAATCTTGGCGATCTGGTCTACAAGACCGTCGTGCCGCGCAACGTCCGTCTCAGCGAGGCGCCGTCCTATGCGGTTCCCGTCCTGACCTATGATACGATGTCGAAGGGCAGCATGGCCTATCGCGCGCTGGCGCAGGAAATGCTTGTTCAACACGGAAAAAAGACCTGACAGGGGGCGATGATGGCAGACAAGAAAACAGAACGCCGAGGTCTAGGGCGGGGCCTGTCGGCCTTGATGGCGGACGTTCATCTGGATGAGCCGGAGGCGCGCGGCGAAAGTCCGGTGCGCCGTGCCGACATGCGTCTTCCGGTCGAAAAGCTGGAACCGAATCCGGATCAACCCCGCCGCGACTTTGCCCCAGAGGCACTTGAGGAGCTTGCTGCCTCGATCAAGGCCAAGGGCATAATCCAGCCATTGATTGTCAGAAAAAATCCAAGAAAATCAGATAGTTATGAAATCGTTGCCGGTGAACGCCGCTGGCGGGCTGCCCAGATGGCGCAGCTTCACGACGTCCCTGTCCTGATCCGGGAATTCAGTGACACCGAAGTGCTGGAAGTTGCGATCATCGAGAACATCCAGCGTGCCGACCTGAATGCGATAGAAGAGGCTCTGGGTTACCGCCAACTCATGGACCGGTTTGGCCATACCCAGGAAAAGATCGCCGAAGGCCTGTCGAAAAGCCGGAGCCACATCGCCAACCTCCTGCGCCTGCTGACCCTGCCTTCCGAAGTGCAGGGCTGGCTCCGCGAAGGCAAGCTGACGGCGGGCCATGCCCGCGCCCTTGTGAGCACCGAAAACCCCACCGACCTCGCCCGGCAGGTGATCGCCAAGGGTCTATCGGTGCGCGAAACCGAACGGCTGACGAAAGCGCCCGCAAAGAAACCGGCCGCCCGCGCGTCGCGGCCGGAAAAGGACGCTGATACGCGGGTGCTGGAGCAAGACCTTTCGGCACATCTGAAAATGAAGGTCGTGATTGACCACAAAGGTCATGACGGTGGTCATCTGGTGATCACCTATCGAACGCTGGAACAGCTCGATGAGCTTTGCCAGGTTCTCAGCACCTCCCGATAGGAGCCTCAAGCCTCCGGGCGCGTCCAGATGAACACCGCAACAGCGGTCAAAACCATCACCTGAATGATCAGGGCCTTCATCGGCGCGCCCAGCAGGACGGCCAGCGAAAAGGCCGCCAGGACGGAGAGGGTCGCTGCCCACTTCGCGCGCCGGCCAATCGCGCCCCGGTCACGCCAGTTTTCGATCGGTGGTCCGAAAACCGGATGCGACAGTAGCCAGTGGTGCAGCCGCTCCGACCCGCGCGCAAAACAGAAGGCCGCGAGCAGCAGGAACGGAACCGTCGGCAAAAGCGGTAGGAATATCCCGACCGTTCCGAATGCCAGCGCCAACCCGCCGGCGATCAGCCAGAGCGACCGCATCATGGCAGAAGCTCGCGGATCACGGCATTCAGAACCGCCCGGCCTGCCGGTGTTGCCCTGATGCGGGTGTCCGTCTGCTCGATCATCGCGAGATCGGTCAATCTTTGCAGGGCTTCGGTGTCAAAGGCGTCTCCGGACAGCGCTGCGAAGCGCGCGGGGTCCGTGCCCTCCACCAGCCGCAGCGACATCATCAGATATTCACCGGCCTGATCGGAGCCTGAAACAGCCTGCCGTGGCGCTTCGCCATGGCCCGTCCGTTCCACCTGTTCCAGCCACCGCGTCGGGTACAGTGGCGTTTCGGTCGCCCATCTCTGACCACCCAGAGTCAGCCGCCCATGCGCGCCGGGCCCAATCCCGGCATAGTCGCCGTAGCGCCAATAGATCAGGTTATGCCGGCTTTCGCAGCCTGCCTTTGCATGGTTTGACACCTCATAGGCGGGCATCCCCAAATCCGACAGAATATCCTGTGTTTCCAAATACATATCGGCGGCCAGATCGTCGTCCGGAAGCCCCCTCAACCCTCCGGCAGCGCGCCGGGCACCAAAGGCCGTGCCATCCTCGATGGTCAACTGGTAGAGCGAGATATGATCGACCGCCATGCACGCTGCTTCCCGCAGTTCCGCCTTCCAGCCCTCAAGGGTCTGATCCTGCCTTGCATAAATCAGATCGAAACTGACGCGCGCAAACGCGTCACGGGCCACATCGAATGCCGCCCGTGCCTCGGCCACCGAATGCAGCCGCCCCAACCGTTTCAGATCGGCATCGTTCAGCGCCTGAATACCCATTGATACCCGGTTGACCCCAGCCTCGGCATAGGCGCGGAACCGTGTCGCTTCAACTGACCCCGGATTGGCCTCCAGCGTGATCTCGATGTCATTGGCAATGGGCCAGCTGGCCCGGATCCGGTCGAGGATAGCCGCGACAAGGTCAGGCGACATCAGCGATGGCGTGCCCCCGCCAAAGAACACGGTATTCACCACGCGATCCGGGGTCTCCGCGCTGATCCGGTCGATCTCGCGCAGATAGGCGCGGGCCCAACGGTCCTGATCGATCTCTGCCGCGACATGCGAATTGAAATCGCAATAAGGGCATTTGGATGCACAGAAGGGCCAGTGCAGATAAAGACCGAATCCGCCATGCCGCCAGTCTTCCATGGGCTCAGTCTTTGAAGGCTGTGACTTCGATCTCGACGAGCATTTCCGGCTTGATCAGCCCTGCAATCACCATCGTCGCTGCAGGGCGTATTTCGCCAAAGGCCTCACCAAGCGCCGGAACCAGATCCTCTACGAGTCCGGCATCCGTCACGGTGTATTGAACCCGCACGATGTCCTCCATCGTGAACCCGGCCTTGTGCAGAACGGCCCGGATCGTTGCAAAGCAGTTCCGCGCCTGATCACCGATCCTGTCCGGCATCACCATTGTCGCGTAATCATATCCGGTGACGCCTGATACGAAGCACCAGCCACCTTTCACGATTGCCCGGCTGTAACCCATTGTCTTTTCGAATGGAGAGCCGGTGGAAATGCGTTTCACGCGCCAATCCTTTCAAAGCAGTCGACCAGTTTATGGAACGCGTCTGCGCGGTGGCTGATCCGGTTCTTCTCAGCCGGATCCATCTCAGCAAAGGTAATTCGATACCCGTCCGGCTGAAACATCGGATCGTATCCATGGCCCTGAGCGCCCCGCATCGGCCAGACCACTTGACCTTCGACCTTGCCTTCAAACACTTCGTCATGCCCGTCGGGCCAGGCCAGAACCATGGTCGCCCGGAATCGCGCGGTGCGGGGATAGGCTGCGTTTGCCGCTTCCAGCTCTTCCCAGGTCCGCGTCATGGCCTTGACGAAATCGCGCCCGTTCGGTGTCTCGGCCCAATCGGCGGTGTAAACACCCGGCGCACCGTTCAGCCCGTCAACCTCGATTCCGCTGTCATCGGCCAAAGCGGGCAGGCCGGTTGCCAGCACCGCAGCATGGGCCTTGATCCTTGCATTGCCGACGAATGACGTTTCGGTCTCATCCGGCTCTTCCAGACC
>JAUIDM010000289.1 GCA_030428915.1 Alphaproteobacteria bacterium
GCCTTTCGCGCGATGGCCGGGCTGAACGGCTCTCGCCCCTTTTCGCGCAACATATGCCCCCGGAAAAAAGGGGGGCGACGCGGTCGTCTTCAACCTGACGGCACCGCTATGCGCGGTGGCGGGCCCCGATACCGGTGACGCGCGCACCGTCGGGATCAGCCCTGTTCCGGTCTCTCGTCCCTGATCGCGGCCCATGGCCATTTGATCTTGGACAAGGTGCGTCCTTTAGGTTCATGCTGAGAAGGCACAGGAAACAGAAAGGGCGCCAGCATGTTGGAGATCACCCCGGCCACGGTTGTTCAGGTCATTTTTCTGGCGCGGGAAGGCGCGGTTGCCGAGGCGCAGCTTCACGAATTCATCGGCGGACTGAACGAGGACGACAAGGCCGAACTGACCGCCATCGCCTGGATCGGACGCGGCAGTTTCGAGGCTGAGGATTTCGCCGAGGCCGTGGCAACGGCGCGGGCCGAGGCGACAATACCGACCGAAGACTACCTCATGGGCATGCCGCATCTGGCCGAGAATCTCGAAGGCGGGCTGGAGGCCCTCGGTGTCGATGTGACCGGCGAGGAAGAGGATCTTCTCTGATCTTGCGATGCGGATCGCGGCACCCAATATATTCCGCAAACGGAATGTGAGGTTGCAATGGCCGAGACTCTGAAACTGACCTGCACCGCGTGTGGACAGATGAACCGCTTTCCCGCCGCAAGGCTCGCGGAGGCCCCGAAATGCGCCGTTTGTGGCGAGCGTCTGGTGAGCGGCAAGGTGGCCGAACTGGACCCCGCCGCCCATGGCAAGGCGACGAAGGGCGACGATCTGCCGATCCTGATCGACTACTGGGCGCCCTGGTGCGGGCCCTGCCGGATGATGGCGCCGGAATTTGCGAAAGCGGCGCAGGCGCTGGCCGGAAAGGTGCGCTTTGCCAAGATCAACACGCAGGATTTTCCCGAGATCTCCCAACGCCTCGGCATCCGGGGAATTCCCCTCCTGATCCTCTGGCACCGGGGCCGCGAAGTGGCGCGCCTGCCCGGCGCGCGTCCAGCGGCAGAGATCGAGGCCTTCGTCCGCTCAAACAGCGCGGCTGCCGTTTGACACCGGAGCAGACGCGGCGTTGACGACAGTCCGTGCGGCGGGAGGTCGCCTTAACCCTGCCGCTTGCAGGTTCCGGTGATGCGGTCGATACGTCGAGAACCAATCAGAACACGACCAGTGATTAGACCGGAACTAATGATATAGGTGTAGGTAATCTTGGCGGTTCCGACCTTCGGGATCCGTGTCTCGTATCTGAGTTGCCGCTGGCGTCCGTCGCGATTGTAGGTACCGTAAAGTTCCGTTCCTTCGATCCAGGCTGACTCGCCTTCAACGACGTGAACCGATCGTTCGGGGATAAGTTTCTTTACATCGATGCGACTGTCGGCGCGCGGTCCAGACCAACTATCCCAGACTCCCCCGCTTGAATAGTCGGTCATCGTACAGTCAAGCCGCAATTCCTGCGCGTGTGCGGCGCTGGCGGCAGCAATGAGAACGGCCGCCAGTGAGGCGCGATGTAGCATTCTGCAGATCATTTAATTCTCCGGCTGCAAGTGCCAACGATTCCTCCAAGAGTTCGACCGCCGAAACTCGGGTTTGGTCGCTGGGTGCGAAGCCCCGCCCGCACTACGCCTGAGCTGGAATAGTGAGTGTAGGTTATTGTAACAACGCCGAAGTAAGGACGACTGACGACATAAATCAGCTTCAGGGCGTCTCCGTCGAACTTTGCGCTGCCGTCCCATGAAGTTTCGTCCAACCGGGTACTCGGTATCTTGACGATATGGGTGGTGGACGCAGGGATCAGGTCCTTTACATTCAACCGGGCATTCTCGTTGGAATCGACAGAGTGGCCAGAAAGCTTGGCGCCTCGATAATCCGTCATCTTGCAGTCCAGCACCCACCCTTGGGCGTGGAGCGGCCCCGCAAGAACGGTCACCGAAATCAGCGCTGCAAAGACACGCGATATCCAGACCACGACATCACCCTCCCAAACACACGGGTTCGCGGGCTGTCGATTCTGCGGGAAACGCTTGCCATCAAAACCACTATTGCGTGTCTGAGTAGCACCGGGTTTTGGTGGCGTGTCAAGAGGTTACGTGACAGCCGTTGCACGCGAAATGGCGCGCGGCGGGGAAGCCGAACTGTCCGTTCCCGCGAGGACGGGCGATCTGGGACCAGACGATCAGGCGGCGAGTCCCTTGGCCCCCATCGTCAGGAACTTGTCGCGGCGGTCCTTGATCAGCTCGGCGGGTTTCTTGCCCGAAAGCTCCTTCAGCATTGCGCCGATGGCCTTGCCGACGCTTTCGATCGCCTCGTTCCGCTTGCGCTGGGCGCCGCCGAGGGGTTCGTCGATGATCCGGTCGATGACGCCGAGCTTGTGCAGATCCTGCGCTGTCAGCCGCAGCGCATTCGCCGCCTCGCGCATCCGTTCGGCATCCTTCCACAGGATCGAGGCGCAGCCTTCGGGTGTGATCACCGAATAGATCGAATGTTCCAGCATCGCCACGCGGTTGGCCGTCGCGAAGGCCACGGCCCCGCCCGATCCGCCTTCGCCGATGATGACCGAAATCAGCGGCACGCCGATCTCAAGGCATTTCTGGGTGGAGCGCGCGATGGCTTCGCTTTGCCCGCGTTCCTCTGCCCCCTTGCCGGGATAGGCGCCGGGCGTGTCGACAAGCGTGATGACCGGCAGGCCGAAGCGGTGGGCGAGGTCCATCAGGCGGATCGCCTTGCGGTAGCCTTCGGGCCGGGCCATGCCGAAATTGCGTTCGATCCGGGTCTTGGTGTCCGATCCCTTTTCCTGCCCGATCACCATTACGGGCTGGTCGTTGAAGCGGGCAAGGCCCCCCATCACCGCATGGTCGTCGGCAAAGTTCCGGTCGCCCGCAAGGGTCGTAAACTCGGTGAACAGCGTGTCGATGTAATCCTTGCAATGCGGCCGGTCGGGATGGCGCGCGACCTGGCATTTCCGCCAGGGATCGAGGTTCTTGTAGAGATCCTTCAAAAGGTCCGACGCCTTCTTGTCGAGCGCGGCCGCCTCCTTGGCGATATCCATCCCCTCGTTATTGCGGGCCAGCGCCCGAAGCTCCTCGGCCTTGCCTTCGATCTCGGCCAGCGGCTTTTCAAATTCGAGGTAGTTCATCGCGCACTCCCTGAAGGGTCAACGGCCTATATGCCGACCGTCGGGACGATTTGCAACGCCTCGCGCCGAGCGCTTTGGCCCATTCAGCCGCCGATCATCTCGAATTGCCGCACAATAACCTCGGCCTGTTTGATCGAGGCGATATCGACCAGCCGCCCCTTGTAGACCGTCGCTCCAGCGCCCGCCTTCTTTGCCTCTTCCATCGCGGCGAGGATTTCGCGCGCCTCTGTCACCTGTGCTTCCGACGGCGTGAAGACTTCATTGCAAAGGGCGACCTGCTTCGGGTGGATCGCCCATTTCCCAACCATGCCGAGCGTCGCGGAACGGCGGGCCTGCGCGAGAAAGCCCTCATCATCGGAAAAGTCGCCGAAGGGGCCGTCGACCGGCAGCACGCCATGGGTACGGCAGGCGGCGACGATGGCGGCCTGGGCCCAATGCCAGGGGTCGGACCAGTGCTTTTGCCCTTCGCGGACCATGTAATAGTTTTCCTGCGTGCCGCCGATGCCCGTGGTCTGCATGCCCATGGAGGCGGCAAAATCGGCGGCGCCGAGGCTCATCGCCTGAAGGCGGGGGGAGGAGGCCGCGATCTCCTCGACATGCGCGATGCCGGCGGCGCTTTCGATGATCACCTCCAGCGCGATCCGCTTCTTCCGGCCCTTCGCGACCTCGATGGCCGTGACCAGCGCATCGACCGCATAGACATCCGCCGCGCAGCCGACCTTCGGGATCATGATCTGGTCGATCCGCTCGCCCGCCTGTTCCAGAAGGTCCACCACGTCACGGTACCAGTAGGGCGTGTCGAGCCCGTTGATGCGGACGCTGAGATGCTTGGTGCCCCAGTCGATATCGCCGATGGCCTGAATGATATTCTTCCGTGCCTCGGGCTTGTCGTCGGGGGCCACCGAGTCTTCCAGATCGAGGTTGATCACATCGGCCGCCGAGCCTGCCATCTTTTCGAAGATCGCGGGCCGGGAGCCTGGGCCGAAGAGCTGGCAGCGGTTCGGGCGGGCAGGGGCGGCGGGCTGGAGGCGGAAGCTCATCGGAAGGTCTCTCGGCAAGGAAGTTACGTTGGGCGTCACAGTTCGGATAGAATATTGCGCTGCAGCATGCAAGTTTCTTTCGCAGTCGCAGAAAGTCTTGTCGTGCCAATAAAGAGCGCGGCGAATACCCGTGGAGTGTGCGGTCGGTCGAAGATTCTTGCGCATGAGGAGAAATATGCGGGATCAGATTGCGGCCTGTCCGGATAGTTCGACTGAATTTCCCATGAATTCCGTGGGAAACTGGTGCACCTTTCCATCAAACGCGGGAGGCTGCCATGATCGAAACCCCCTATCTTCTGTTTCTCGGCGATGCGCCGGACCCGTTGGCCGCCAAGGTGGCGCAGGGCATCAAGGATTGGCGCCCGGAATTCGCGTTGGGCCAGTACCGGATGGAGGGCTGCAAGGCCGATATGAAGGTGCCCGACATGGACCTTGCCGAGGCCCATGCGGCAGGCGCGCGAACGCTGGTGATCGGGGTGGCGAACCGCGGTGGCGTGATCTCGGAAAGCTGGAAGGCGGTTCTGCATACCGCGCTGGAACAGGGCTTTGATATTGCCAGCGGCTTGCACAACCTTCTGCGTGACGAGGCCGATCTGGTCGCGACCGCCGCCCGCCACGGCCGCATTCTGCATGATGTGCGCGTGCCGTCGGTCAAATACCCGATTGCCAACGGCGTAAAACGGTCGGGGAAGCGCTGTCTCGCGATTGGCACGGATTGTTCCGTGGGCAAGATGTACACGGCGCTTGCCATGGATGCGGAGATGCGCGGACGCGGCATGAACTGTTCGTTCCGCGCCACGGGCCAGACCGGCATCCTGATCACCGGCGGCGGTGTGCCTCTGGATGCGGTGATCGCCGATTTCATGGCCGGATCCATCGAATACCTGTCGCCCGACAACGATCCGGATCACTGGGATCTGATCGAAGGGCAGGGGAGCCTGTTCCATGTCTCCTATTCCGGCGTGACCATGGCGCTCATCCACGGTGGCCAGCCCGATGCGCTGATCCTGTGCCACGAGCCGACGCGCACCCATATGCGCGGCCTGCCGGGCTATGACCTGCCGAGCCTTGAACAGGTGCGCGATACGGGCCTTGCGATGGCGCGGGTCGCAAACCCGGCCTGTCAGGTGGTCGGCATCTCGGTCAATACCCAGCATCTGGGCGAGGAAGAGGCGGTGGCCTACCTCGCCGGTGTCGAGAAACGGATGGGCCTT
>JAUIDM010000290.1 GCA_030428915.1 Alphaproteobacteria bacterium
GCGTAGGAACCGTTCAGCCAGCGGCCGAGATCGATATCGGCGCAGCGTTTCGAGCAGAACGGACGGTATTTTGGCTCCGTGTCTTTCTGACAGATCGGACAGGTCATGCCCCACTGTCTCCCAGGAGCAGGGTCAGTGGCAAGCGGTCACGTTTGCGTTGAAGCTCGAAATTGCCCAAGGGCGTCCAGCCTGCAAGGCTGGTTTCTGCTGCCTCGCCCTTGAAGGCCACGCGTAACTGCTGGTCGAGCGTGGCGCGGTCGCGTTTCGGCATCGGTGCGAAATCAACCGTGACCTGCCCGCCGAGCCCGCGCAGGCGCAGTTGGCGCGGCAGGTCGCGGGCGGCGGCGATATTCGCCTTAAGACTGGCGGCGGGCGAGGTGTCAGGGCCGGTATTGACATCGATGGCGATGAGCGCGCGGGTGGGTTCGATCGTCATGTTGGCGCCGCCGGGCAGCTTCACCGCGGGACCGCGCAGAGTGTCGATCATGTCCTCGACGCCGTGGTGGGCGAAGGCATCGTCACCTTCGGCGATCTCGTCAGGCGCCGGGTCGGACCAGTCGCGTGCAGCTTCCTCATGCGGGCTGGCCGCGTCGAGCAGCAGTTCCGGGCCGCCCGAAAGGTCGGTCACGATGACCTCGGCCAATTCCCGGATTCGGGCGATCTCGGCGACGATCTCGGCGTTGTCGGCTGATGCGGCCGCGGAACGCAGGATCAGCCCGAACTCCGATCCGCGCATCCCCGTGGCGGCCAAAGCCTCCAGCCGCGCGCGGTCTTCTGCGTCTCTGATCCGGCGCGATATGTTCAGGCCCGGAGCGGAGGGTGTGACGATGGCCAGACGCCCCTTGAGCAACATCCGCGTCGTAACCGGCAGCGCCTTGCCCGGCTCGGCAAATCCCGACACCTGAACAATAACGGGCTGCCCGGGGGCGAGCCCCTTTGTCTCGCGCAGAAAGCCTTTCTTCCCGTCCGGCAGTTTCACGAAGGCCCCGCCCTGACCTTTCATCTGCCGGTCCAGGACCCCGCGCAGGATCGCACCTGGGACAAAGCCCGTAGCCGCGCCCGGATCAACAAGCAGGTCCTGCAATTGGCCATCGACGATCAGCGCCGCTGCCTCTCGGCCCTGATACTGCCCCAGAACGATGACCCGGCCCTTCATGCCTCCACCCCGTTAATGTCGATGCCCGCCGCTTCCAGAAGATGCGCGGTCTCAGCGACCGGCAGGCCGACGACGCCGGTGAATGAACCCTGAAGCCAGGGGATGAAGGCGCCGAAGCGGCCCTGTATGCCGTAGGCCCCGGCCTTGCCCTGCCACTCGTCGGAGGCGAGATACGCGTTGATTTCCAGATCCGACAACGCCTTTACCTTCACCACCGTCTCGACGCTGCGCTGCCAGAGCCTGTCACCCCGCTTCACCGCAACGGCGGTGATCACCCGATGGCGACGGCCCGAGAGTTTCAGCAGGAACGCCGCCGCCTCGCCTGCGTTTTCGGGTTTGCCGAGGATACGGCGACCCAGCGCTACGGTCGTGTCGGCGCAGAGCACGACCTCATCTGGCGCGGCCTTCACTGCGGCCGCCTTTTCCCTCGCCATGCGTTCGCAATAGGGGCGGGGCAGTTCGCCTTTCAGCGGCGTCTCGTCTATGTCGGGGGCACGGATGTCGTCCGGTGTCAGCCCAAGCTGCGCCAGCAATTCCTTGCGGCGCGGGCTGGCCGAACCCAGAACAAGGCGCGGGCGCACCTTACTTGAAGCGGTAATTGATCCGCCCCTTCGAGAGGTCATAGGGCGTCATCGTCACCTGAACCTTGTCACCCGCCAGAACGCGGATGCGGTTCTTGCGCATCTTTCCTGCCATCGTCGCGATGATCTCATGGCCGTTTTCGA
This sequence comes from Alphaproteobacteria bacterium, assembly GCA_030428915.1. Taxonomy (GTDB): domain Bacteria; phylum Pseudomonadota; class Alphaproteobacteria; order Rhodobacterales; family Rhodobacteraceae; genus Albidovulum. Next base: position 1,882 of record JAUIDM010000290.1, read on the forward strand.
GCTCGACCCGGAATGTCGCGTTTGGCAGGAGTTCCTTCACGACGCCCGGAAATTCGAGTCCTTCTTCCTTGGCCATGGTCACTCCATATTTGGTCCGCGCCCAAGCCAAGCGCCCGGGCGCGCGTTACATGCGCCCGATGGGCCGGGATTTCAAGCGAATTCTCGGTTCTCGCCATGAACCGTGACGCGGGAAAGCTGTGCTTCCTGTTCCGGCCAGTGCGCGAGGTTCAGCACGCCGCCATCGGCGCGCACCTCGGCAATCGCCGTGCGCGAGATATCTGCATAGACCCAGCCCGGTTCGCCCAGCCTGCCCTCGGCGAGAATACCGGTCGGCGGGAACCCCTGATCAGGTGGTCCATAGATGGATGCTGCGCCGGTGTTATCCTCCATCCCGTAACACCATGGTGCCGAGCCAACCACCGGGGCATGGATCGCGACGAATTGGTTTTCCAGGGCACGTGCCATGCCGCCGACCCGGACGCGCGTGAAGCCGGCAAGGCTCTCAGTTGCCGACGGTACCAGAAGGATCTCCACGCCCGCCTCGGCCAGTGCCCGCCCAAGAAGTGGAAACTCGCTGTCATAGCAGATCAGAATGCCGATGCGGCCAATCGCGGTCTCAAAGACCTGCAAGCCGTCGCCCGGCACGATATGCCAACCGTCGCGTTCCCAGCGCGTCATCATCGCCTTATCCTGATGGCCGATGAGGCCCATGGGACCGAAGAGGCTCGACCGATTGACTGGCCGGTCGCCAGCATGGGGCAGGCCGAAGACGGGGCCGGAAGCCGAGAGGATATGCACGCCATGTTGCGCCGCGAGCCGCGCGTGCAGGTCGTCCGACGCCGGTTTGTGCCGGCTGACCTCATGCAACGCTTCCTGAATGTCGCCTGCAACCGCTGCCCCGCCAAGGGAAGCCAGCTCCATCGCCCCGTATTCGGGAAAGACCAGCAGGTCCGCCCCCTGTGCCGCGGCCTTTGCCACCCAGGCGGACAGTTTTGCCTCAAAGGCGGACCAGTTGTCGAACCAGTCCAGGGGATAGGCCGCCGCCGCGACCTTCATGTGTTGTTTCATCTCAGCCCCGTCACGTTTCGGTCTTGTGGTCATTGCAGTTGGTGCCGCGAAGATCAGCAAGCATCGCCGCCGCCGCCGCCGCCGGTGCGATTTGGCCCGCCGCGACAGACCGGCCAAGTTCTTCCATCCGCGTCTTCGTTTGCGATTCCGAGGTCAGTCGGGCCAGCAATCCCTGCCGCACTTCCTCTTCGAACCAGTGTCGCGCCTGTTGGGCCCGCCGCCCGGCAAAATGCCCCTTCTCATGCCGCCAGGCCACAAGGCTCTGCATTTCAGCCCATGCATCTTCCAGCCCGGTCTCCTCGGCGGCGGAAACACACATCGCCTTGGGAAAGCCCTCCGGGTCCTGCGGCCGGCGCCTCAATAGCCGCAGCGCGCCCGCGTAATCCGCGCATGTTCGCGTCGCGGTGTCCTTGAGCGCCCCGTCAGCTTTGTTCACCAGGATCAGGTCAGCCATCTCCATGATGCCGCGCTTGACGCCCTGAAGCTCGTCGCCGCCCGCCGGGGCCAGCAGAAGGACAAAGAGGTCCGACATCTCGGCCACCACCGTTTCGGACTGGCCGACACCGACGGTTTCAACAATCACGACGTCAAAACCCGCCGCCTCGCAAAGCGTCACCGCTTCACGGGTCCGGCGGGCGACGCCCCCGAGATGGGTCTGGCTGGGCGACGGCCGGATGAAGGCATTCGGGTCGCGCGAGAGCCGCTCCATCCGCGTCTTGTCGCCCAGAATTGAGCCACCGGACCGGGCCGAGGACGGGTCGACCGCGAGAACCGCGACCTTGAAACCCTGAGCGGTCAGCATCGTGCCAAAGGCCTCGATGAAACTCGATTTGCCGACGCCGGGCGTTCCGGACAGACCTATCCGGAGGGCCTGTTTTTCGTGTCCGAGCGCGTCAAGAAGCGTTGCCGCATCGGCGCGGTGATCCTCGCGGCGGCTTTCGACCAGCGTAATCGCACGCGCCAGCGCGCGGCGGTCACCGGCCGCCACCCGTCCTGCTAGCTCGTTCAACTCGATGTTACGCAACTGGCGACCTTTCGCTGACTGAACGGGTTTGTGAATTGACCCCACGGCGGTTTTCTTGCCTGCTCGGATGCGCCGATGTCCAGAGCCTCGGCGGTAAAAAAGAATGCGAGCAGACCGATGACGATTGCTTTCCGCAGGTTTTGCGGCCCGTTTCTGGCCCTTGCGCTGGGTGTGACCGCCGCTCAGGCGGATCAGACGGACAGCGCTGTATTCGATCTGACCCTGAAAGGTATCTATGCGGGCACCCTGTCAGTCTCCGGTGCGCTCAACGGCGACAGTTACGCCGCGGTTGGTGTTCTGAAGTCTGGCGGGCTTGTCGCTTTGGTCAAGAAGGTCCGCTACGACGCGCGGTCGCAGGGAAGCTATGCCGATGGCCGCTTCACACCGACGCGCTACGAAGAGGATGCCGACACGGGCAGCCGTCAGTCGCAGTCGGTCATGGAATACAGCGGCGGCGTCCCGCAAGTGAAGAAATACAACCCGCCGCGCAAGAAGAAGGACAAGGGTGTCGATCCGGCGACACAGGGCGGCACGGTCGATCCACTGACGGCACTCTATGCCGCCCTGCGCGACGTACCGGAAGATCAGGCCTGCGATCTCGCCGTCTACATGTTCGACGGAAAGCGCCGCAGTCAGGTGGTGCTGGGCGATCCGCAGCCGAATGGTGACGGTGTTTCCTGCCCTGGTGAGTATCGCCGTCTGGAAGGCTTCTCTAAAAAAGAGATGAAAGAGAAAAGCCGCTTTCCCTTTACCATGCATCTGGAGCCTACCGGCGACGGCATGATGCGGGTGATAGAGGTGTCGATGGACACGCTCTATGGAAAAGGCAGCCTGAAACGGCGATAAGCGCCGATGTGAAAGATCGTTTGCCGATAGATGCGGCGCTGCCCGCGCTGACCGATGCGCTTGGCCGTGCGGGCCGGGCCGTCTTGCAGGCGCCGCCCGGCGCCGGCAAGACGACGCGGGTTCCCTTGGCTGTGCTGGAGGCCGGGCTGACGGACGGCCGTATCGTGATGCTGGAACCCCGCCGCCTTGCCGCCCGCGCTGCCGCCGAACGCATGGCGGAGACTTTGGGCGAAAGCGTGGGCCAGACGGTCGGCTACCGCATCCGGGGCGAGGCGAAAGTGTCGAAATCGACCCGGATCGAGGTCGTGACCGAAGGCATCCTGACAAGAATGATCCAGTCCGACCCGGAACTGACCGGCATCGGCGCGGTGATCTTCGATGAATTCCACGAACGCTCGCTGAATGCCGATCTGGGCCTCGCTTTGGCATGGGAGGTGCGGCAGGCCCTGCGCCCAGAACTCCAGATCCTCGCCATGTCGGCCACGCTCGACGCCGCCCCCGTGGCCGCGATGCTCGACGGTGCGCCGGTCATCACCTCCGAAGGCCGCGCCTTTCCGGTCGAAACCCGCTGGTTGCCTCGGCCCATCGACAAGTCAA
>JAUIDM010000291.1 GCA_030428915.1 Alphaproteobacteria bacterium
AGCGCGGGGGCGTAGTCGTCCAGTGGATGGCCCGATAGATAAAAGCCGACCGCCTGATGCTCCTGCGCCAGCCTGTCGGCGGGCAGCCAGTCGTCGCATCCCGGCAGGCGCGGTTCGGGCAGATCGTCCCCCGCCTCTCCGAACAGCGACACCTGGGCCGAAGCGCGGCCTTCGTGGATTGCCGCCGAATAGGCCGAAAGCGCGTCGAGCGCGCCGAAGACCCGGGCGCGGTTGGGATCGAGCTGATCGAAAGCCCCTGCCCGCGCCAGCATTTCCAGCGGACGCTTGCCGATACGCTTCAGATCCACGCGGCGGGCGAAGTCGAAGAGCGTCGCAAATGGTTTTTTTCCCCGCGCCTCGACGATCATCTTCATCGCCTCGACACCGACATTCTTCAGTGCGCCAAGGGCGTAGACGACCTGGCCCGCACTCACGGAAAAGGTCGCCTCGGACCGGTTCACGCAAGGCGGCACGATGGTAATGTCGAGGCCCCGCCGCACCTCCTCGGCATAGATTGAAAGCTTGTCGGTCAGGTGGATATCGCAGTTCATGACACCCGCCATGAATTCCACCGGGTGGTTCGCCTTCAGCCAGGCGGTCTGATAGCTGACGACGGCATAGGCGGCCGCGTGGGATTTGTTGAAGCCGTAATTGGCGAACTTCTCCAGAAGGTCGAAAACCTCTCCCGCCTTCTTCTTGTCGACGCCATTGGCAACCGACCCGTCGATGAACTTCGGCCGCTCCTTCGCCATCTCCTCGGCGATCTTCTTGCCCATGGCCCGTCGCAACAGGTCGGCACCGCCAAGCGTATAGCCCGCCATGACCTGAGCGATCTCCATCACCTGTTCCTGATAGACGATGATGCCCTGCGTCTCGGCCAGGATGTGGTCGATGGAGGGGTGAATGCTCTCCAGGTCCTTCAGCCCGTTCTTGACCTCGCAATAGGTCGGGATGTTCTCCATCGGGCCGGGGCGGTAGAGCGCGACGAGCGCGACGATATCCTCGATGCAGGTGGGCTTCATGCGCCTGAGCGCATCCATCATGCCCGAACTTTCCACCTGGAACACGGCCACAGTCTTCGCGGCGGCATAAAGCCTGTAGGTCGGCTCGTCATCAAGCGGGATCGCGTTGATCTGGTCCTCGGCGCCCTCGGGCGGATCGTAAAGGCGTCGCCCGTCTGGGGCCTCGTGCAGATGCCGCCCGCCCGCACGGATCAGGTCGACAGCGTTCTGGATGACAGTCAGGGTCTTAAGGCCCAGAAAGTCGAACTTCACGAGACCCGCCTGTTCGACCCACTTCATGTTGAACTGGGTCGCGGGCATGTCGGAGCGCGGATCGCGGTATATCGGCACCAGCTCGTCCAGCGGCCGGTCGCCGATGACGACTCCGGCAGCATGGGTAGAGGCATTTCGCAAAAGCCCCTCGACCTTTTGGCCATAGTCCAGAAGCCTCTGCACCACTTCCTCGGCCCGCGCCGCTTCCCGCAGGCGGGGCTCGTCGGCCAAGGCTTTTTCGATGGAGACAGGTTTCACTCCCTCGACCGGGATCAGCTTCGACAGACGGTCCACCTGCCCGTAAGGCATCTGCAACACGCGGCCCACGTCGCGCACGGCGGCCTTCGACAGAAGCGCGCCGAAGGTGATGATCTGGCCGACCTTTTCACGCCCGTAACGCTCCTGCACATAGCGGATCACCTCTTCCCGCCGGTCCATGCAGAAGTCGATGTCGAAGTCGGGCATGGAGACGCGTTCGGGGTTCAGGAACCGTTCGAACAGCAGCGAATAGCGCAGCGGATCAAGGTCGGTGATCGTCAGCGCATAGGCGACGAGAGACCCCGCGCCCGACCCCCGCCCCGGCCCGACAGGGATATCGTGGTCCTTGGCCCATTTGATGAAATCGGCAACGATCAGGAAGTACCCCGGAAAGCCCATCTGCTCGATGATGCCAAGCTCAAAATCGAGCCGTTCCTGGTACTCATCGACACTCACCGCATGCGGAATGACGGCAAGCCGCGCCTGCAGACCCTCATTCGCCTGACGGCGCAGTTCCTGCACCTCGTCATCGGCGAATTTGGGCAGGATAGGCGCGCGTTTATAGGCGGCAAAGGCGCAGCGCTTCGCGATCTCGACCGTGTTTTCCAGCGCCTCTGGCAGGTCGGCGAAGAGGGCCGCCATTTCTTCGGGCGATTTCAGGTAGTGCTGCGGCGTCAGGCGACGGCGGGCTTCCTGCTGGTCGACATAGGCGCCCTCGGCGATGCAGATCAGCGCGTCATGCGCCTCGTACATATCGGGCTTGGGGAAATAGACGTCGTTCGTGGCAACAAGCGGCAGGCGCATCGCATAGGCCATCTCGACATGGCCACGCTCGGTCAGCCGCTCGGCCTCGGTATATTGCCCGCCTTCGCCCGGATGGCGCTGCAATTCGACGTAAAGCCGGTCGGAATAGGCGGCGGCAAGCCGGGTCATCAGCGCCTCCGCTTTCGGCCCCTGCCCGGCTTGCAGGAAACGTCCGACCGGTCCATCGGGACCTCCGGTCAGACAGATCAGCCCCTTTGCATGTTCCTCCAGCTCCTCCACCGTCACATGCGGCAGCGACCCGTCGCCGCGCAGATAGAGGCAGGAATTGAGCTTCATCAGGTTCATGTAGCCCGCCTCGTCCTGCGCCAGCAGGACAAGCGGCGCGGGCGGACGCGGGCGTTCGCCGGGCTGGACGGGATCGGCATCGACCGACAATTGACAGCCAACGATGGGCTGCACCCCTGCCCCCTTCGCCAGAACCGAAAATTCCAGCGCCGCGAACATGTTGTTGGTGTCGGTAACCGCGATCGCGGGCATCTTCATCTTGTCGCAGAAGCCGACAAGCTTCTTGACCGGCACCGCCCCTTCCAGAAGCGAATACTCGGTATGGGTGCGTAGATGGATGAATCGGGGAGCGGTCGCCATGGCCGAACCCTAGCCGATCAGCGACGGGCACGGGAAGGGCCAAAGCGGCCCTTCGGCTATGCGCGCCCGCCGTCGTCCAGTTCGGCCGCGAACCGGCGCGGCATCAGCGCGGCCTGGAACCACACCAGATATGTGTAGATGGAGAAAACCGGCAAGCCCGTCGCGCGGCGCACATCGGCGGCATAGGGCACCATATTGGTGCATTCCAGAACGATGGCTCCAAGATCGGGCGTCTTCGTCTGAAGTCGCAGGGCGGCATCGACAACGTCAATCCGGGCCTGCGCGAAGTCGATCGCGCGCGCGTCTGCCAGGATTTTCTGGGTGAACTCCTTGCCTTCATCGGTTCCGACGATGGGTGTATCTGCCGGAATTCCGGCGGCAGCGAGGTGCCTTTGCGTCAGGGTCGCCCGGGAAATCGTGACAACGCCGACCCGCTTTTTCTTCGGCAGGGTCCGGCGCACCATCGGCACCTGCATAAGCGAGGAACTGGCGACAGGCACGCCCAAAGCCTCGGCCATCCGGTCTTGCAGTGGCACCAGGAAACCGCAATTCGTGGCAATTCCGTCGCAGCCATGGGCCACCAGATCGCGGCCTGCCGCGATGAAATCCTCCAGCCGCGCCTCTGCATCGCCGCGCACAACATTATCAGGCGTGGCGCCCCGCACGATGCGATACTGGACCGGGAAGGGCCAGGTCAGCGCATTGCCGATATCGCCGGGAATACGGGGGAACTGCGTCTCAAGCATGAGGATGCCGAGCGTCGCGCCATAGACCGTCTTGCCGCCGGTTTCGATCATTGCAGCCACCTTTCGCAACGCCCGTGCCAAGCCTATCGCTCCCGTTGACGCAATAACAGCCCCGTGCAACGGTCCCCGGAAGCGTTTCGGAGTTTGATTAAATAACAAGCATCGGAACTCGAATGAAAAAGGTTCGAATTCCGATTCAGTGCAAAACCGAAACGCAGTAACTGGCTCGCGGCTGGAGGGATCGCATGTCCAACGCCCTGAACGGCGCCGACGTGATGGTGCATATGCTGGCGGCGCATGGCGTGCGCCACATCTTCGGCCTCTGCGGCGATACCAGCCTGCCGCTTTACGACTCGCTCCTTCGGCTCGACCACGGCATCACCCATACCCTGACCCGCGACGAACGTTCCGCCGCCTACATGGCCGATGCCTATGCCCGCGTCACCGGGCGGCCAGGCATCTGCGAGGGACCATCGGGAGGTGGGGCCACCTATATCCTGCCGGGGCTGATCGAGGCATCGGACTCGAGCTACGCGGTCCTTGGCATCACCAGCGATGTCTCCGTGGCGAGTTACGGAAAATATCCCCTGACCGAGGTCGATCAGCAGGCGCTGATGCAGCCCCTGACCAAGTGGAACACGGTGATCCGGCGGGCCGATCATATCCCCCGGATGGTCCGCGCGGCCTTCCGCGCCATGGTTACCGGGCGGCCGGGTGCCGCGCATATCGGCCTGCCTTACGACATTCAATATGACCCCGTAGATCCGGCCGATCTTTGGGCTGATCCTGCCTTGCAAAGCTTCCCAGCCTATCCCGCTGCCCCCGCGCCTGGTGCGGCGGAGGCGGCTTTGGACGCGATCCTGTCGGCGACATCTCCGCTCATCGTCTGTGGCGGCGGCGTGGTGATCGCGGGCGCGATGGAGGAACTCGCCCGCCTCGCGGTGCGGCTCGACATCCCGGTTGCGACGTCCATTTCGGGTCAGGGATCGATGGCCGAGACCCATCCGAACGCGGTGGGCGTCGTCGGATCGAACGGCGGCACGGATGAGACATGGGCGGCGATGGAGGCGGCCGACCTCGTGATCTTCATGGGCTGCCGGGCGGGGTCCACCACCACCGCGCGGTGGGAAGCGCCGAAACCCGGCGCCCGGATCGTGCATTTCGACAGCGATCCGATGGTGATCGGCGCGAACTATCCGACCGAGGTGGGCGTCGTCGCCGATCTGCGGCTGGCGCTCGCCGAGATCAACCGGCTTCTCGACCAGCGTTCCGAAACCCGTGGCGATTTCGGTGGCGCGGCACGGGTCGCCGATATCCGCAGCCGCAAGTTCAACCGGTTCCGGGCGCTTGCAGAAAGCGACGAAGCCCCGATCCGACCCGAACGGGTGATCGCGACGCTTCAGCGCGTTCTGCCCGAAGATGCCGTCATCCTCTCCGATCCCGGCACAAGCTGCCCTTATTTCTCGGCCTACTACCAACTGCCGCAGGCGGGGCGGCACTTTATCACCAATCGTGCCCACGGCGCGCTCGGCTACGCGCTGCCCGCTGCGCTCGGCGCATGGTACGGACGTCCGGAGGCCAAGATCGTGGCCCTTATGGGCGACGGGTCATTCGGGTTCAGCTGCGGAGAGCTGGAGACGATCTGCCGGGCGCGGGCCGATATCACCTACATCGTTTTCTCCAATGCCAGCTTTGGCTGGATCAAGGCCAGCCAGAAAGCCG
>JAUIDM010000292.1 GCA_030428915.1 Alphaproteobacteria bacterium
GTCTGCATTTCCACGGCCGCCGCCGAACAGTATTACGAGGCGCAGGGCCGGACATGGGAGCGGGCCGCCTATATCAAGGCACGACCCTGCGGCGGCGATCTGGCGGCAGGCGAACGATTCCTGCAAACCCTGACGCCTTTCGTCTGGCGCCGCCACCTCGATTTTGCGTCGATCCAGGATGCCTACGACATGCGTCTGCGCATCCGCGACCACAAGGGCTTGCACGGTCCGATCGTGCTGGAAGGCCACAATATGAAGCTCGGTGCGGGCGGCATCCGCGAGATCGAGTTCTTCACCCAGACCCGTCAGATCATCGCGGGCGGACGCGATCCGTCCTTACGGGCGCGCGACACGGTGGGCGGGCTTGCGGCGCTGGCGGCGAAGGGCTGGGTGCCTGAGGCGGACGCAGAGGACCTGACCGCGCTTTACCGATCCCATCGCGAGGTGGAGCACAGGGTGCAGATGGTGGGCGATGTCCAGACCCACAACCTGCCGACGACCTCGGGCGAATTCGACCGCATCGCGCGGATGTGCGGAGAAGGCAATACCGAAGCATTCCGCGATGCGTTGAAGACACGGCTGGAGCGTGTGGCAGAGCTGACCGAAGGGTTCTTCGCCCCGGGCGAGGCGCGGTCGGGTCCGGAAATGACGCCCGAGATGCAGCAGATCGTCGATGGCTGGCATGCCTATCCCGCCTTGCGCTCCGAACGCGCGGTGGCGATCTTCAAGCGGGTGCGGCCGGAGATACTTTCGCGCCTTGACCGGGCAGCGAACCCAGAGGAGGCGCTTAGGCAGTTCGACGGCTTCCTATCGGGACTGCCGGCGGGCGTGCAGCTCTTTTCGCTGTTCGAGGCGAACCCGCAACTGATCGATCTGATCGTCGATATCTGTGCCACGGCCCCCGGACTTGCCGCTTATCTCTCGCGCAATGCCGCCGTGCTAGACGCGGTTCTTGGCGGGGATTTCTTTTCGCCCTGGCCGGGTATTGCTTCGCTGACAGAGGCACTGACAAAGCGTCTGACGGAGCGGGACGATTATGAATGGCGTCTGGGTGCGGCAAGAATATGGGCGCGGGAATGGCATTTCCGGATCGGGGTCCACCATCTGCGCGGCCTGATCGACGCCGGTCAGGCCGGGCGGGAATATGCCGATCTGGCAGGCGCCGTCCTGGCCGCGCTTTGGCCAGTCTGTGTGGCAGAGTTTTCGCGCAAGCATGGCGCGCCGCCCGGCCGGGGGGCGGTGGTTCTGGGCATGGGATCGCTCGGCGCGGAACGGCTGAACGCGCATTCCGATCTCGATCTGATCGTCATCTACGACGCGGATGGCGTCGATGCCTCGGACGGACACCGCCCGCTGGCGGCTCGGGCCTATTATGCGCGGCTGACGCAGGCCCTGGTCACGGCACTTTCGGCGCCGATGGCGGATGGGCGACTTTACGAGGTCGACATGCGGCTGCGCCCCTCGGGCCGTCAGGGGCCGGTCGCGACCTCCATCCAGTCCTTCACCAGCTACCAGATGGACGAGGCCTGGACCTGGGAGCATCTGGCGCTGACCCGCGCCCGCCCTGTTGCAGGTGAACCTGCATTGGCGGAGGAGGTCGAGGCCGTACGGCAAACGGTCCTGGCGGATAAGGGTGGGGCGGAGCGGGTGCTACCCGACGTTGCCGAGATGCGAGAGCGCATCTTCGCCGCTAAAGCGGCCGATGGCGAATGGGAGGCGAAGATCGGGCCCGGCCGCTTGCAGGATATCGAGCTGCTGGCCCAGTCTTGCGCGTTGCGCACCGCCGCCCCCGCGCGCCGGGTCGAGGCGCAGTTGCGCGCGGGCCTGCGCGCGGCACATCTGACCAAGGAGGAAGAGGCGGCCTTGCAGGAAGCCTACCGGTTCCTCTGGCGTCTTCAGGCAGGCGGGCGGCTATTGACGGAAAATCCGCTGGACATGGATGCGATCGGCGAGGGCGGGCGGGCTTTCCTTCTGCGCGAGACGGGCGCGTCGGAACTTGACCAGATGGCGTCGCGGCTGGAAGGCCACACGTCCCGCGCCGCGTCAATTATCGCGCATTGCCTCCAGTCGCCGGACACCGGCGCGGGGTAACATGCGGACAGGGCTGACCGATGGCGAGGAAAGTCATGGAAATGTCATTGGCGGACCCGAAGGGGCTGGTCCGCGAAAGCTATGCGATCGAGGGGATCAAGGCGTCTGAATGCCGGTCGATCTTTCTCGACTGGGCGCTGAGCCTGAAACCCGGCGTCGATACAACCGAAGCGATCCGGGTCCTCCTGTCCCATTACGGTCCCGATTGGCCCGATCATCCGATGACGGCGGTTCTGACCGCGGGGCTGACCGCGCCCGAGCGACCCGCCCGGCGCGGCGGCAGGGCCGCCCGCATGAACCGTCAGGACGGTATCTGAGCCCTCAAGCCCTGCCCACAGCTGACCATATCTGGGCCATGCCGATGCCAAAGTTTTCGGTCTGACTGAAGACGTTGTCGGGGTGTGCGATGTTTGAACGCGTGTATCGAGTGGGTCCGCTGCCTGTCTTCCTGGGGGTCTTCGTTCCCGGGGGGGCACTTGCTGTGATCCTCGGCCTGCTCGCCGTGATACGTTTGCCGACGTACGCGTTCATCCTGCTGCAGGGGCTGGTCCTTGTGGCCTTCATCGTCGCGGTCGGTGCGGCGACGGCGGCCGTGACCGGCGGACATGTGCGAAGCGAAGGGCAGGGCGCTGTCGGGCAGCTTCTCGACCTGCGGCGCAACCGGCTGCGCTATGCGGGGTTCTTTGCGCTCATCGCGGTGGGCTCGACCGAGGTCGCCATCGCGCTGCTGGCCTATGCCGGGGTCGGAACGCCTGAATTGAACGGCGCTGTCGCGGTCCTGTCGCGCTTTGCCGTCTTTTTCGTCGTGGCCTCGCTTCTGATCAGCGAGTCGGCGGGCACGCCGGACGCCCTGCGTCGTGCGCTACGCGGCGAACGGGCATCGCGCTAAGGATCAGCGCGACAGCTTGGCTGCCTCACGCGCCAGCGCCTCTATCCCAGCCCAGTCGCCTGACGCCACCATCTTTTTCGGAGCGACCCAGCTGCCGCCGACGCAGATCACGTTGGAGAGCGAGAGGTAATCGCCGACATTGTTCGGGCTTACCCCGCCGGTCGGGCAAAACCGGACCTGCGGTATGGGCGCGCCGATGGCCGCCAAGGCCTTCGCTCCGCCCGAGGCTTCGGCGGGGAAGAATTTCTGCACCGTATAGCCCTTTTCCAGAAGCGCCATGACCTCGGTCGCCGTCGCTGCGCCGGGCAGAAGCGGCAGGTCTTCGTCGATGCAGGCCTGAACCAGACGGTCCGTCGCACCGGGCGAGACGCCGAACGTGGCGCCTGCCGCCTTGGCGGCCTTCACATCTTCGGGCGAAAGAAGCGTTCCGGCACCGACGATGCCCCCCGGCACCTCCGCCATGGCGCGGATTGCGTCAAGGGCGGCGGGCGTGCGCAGGGTGACCTCCAGCGCGGGCAGACCGCCCGCGACAAGCGCCCGTGCAAGATCGGCAGCCGTTGCGGAATCCTCGATCACAAGGACCGGGACGACGGGCGCGCGTGCGCAGATGTCTGCGGCGTGGCGGCTTTGGTCTGCTGGCGTCATCGCATCGCTCCTTTCGATATCGTCTCCCGGAAGGGCGGAACGCCCGCACCGGGTGTAATTGGGCCATAAAGAGTCCCAAGCAAATCACAAGATGGCCGAGGCCCCTTCGGTCGCGGCGCCGACATGGCGGCGGAAGGTTTCGAACAGCTCGCGCCCGGCGCCGAAGCGATTGGCCGAGAGGTCGGGCGTGGCGGGCGTGCGGGAAGAGAGATCGACCCCTTTGACGTCGAGCGTGCCGGACGTGGCGTCCAGCCGCACAACGTCGCCGTCTTTGAGCCGCCCGAGCGGTCCGCCCGCCACGGCTTCCGGGCTGACATGGATCGCGGCGGGCACCTTGCCGCTGGCGCCGGACATGCGCCCGTCCGTCACCAGCGCCACTTTCAGCCCGCGATCCTGCAGAACCGCGAGGATGGGCGTCAGCGAATGCAATTCCGGCATGCCATTGGCTTGCGGACCCTGAAAGCGGACGACGACGACGGTATCGGCGGTGAACTCTCCGTTGCGGAAGGCCGCCTTCACCTGATCCTGATCGCTGAAGATGCGGGCGGGCGCCTCGATCACATGGCGTTCGGGGGCCACGGCCGAGATCTTGATGACGCCGGTGCCAAGATTGCCGGTCAGCTGCTTCAGCCCGCCCTGCGGCGCGAAGGCATCGCCCGCAGGCCTGACGATGCGGTCGTTGAGGCTTTGCTTCGGACCGTCCCGCCATGCAAGGGCGCCATCGGACAGGACCGGTTCCTGCGTATAGCGGCTGAGCCCGTCGCCCGCGATCGTCTTGACGTCGTCATGCAGAAGCCCCGCCGCCAGCAATTCGCCGATCATGAAACCCAAGCCGCCCGCGGCATGGAAGTGGTTCACATCGGCAAGACCGTTCGGATAGACCTTGGCCATCAGGGGCACGATGGCCGAGATATCGGCGAAGTCCTGCAATTCCAGCGCGATGCCCGCCGCACGCGCCATTGCGGGAAGGTGCATGACCAGGTTGGTCGAACCGCCCGTCGCCATCAGTCCGACAATACCGTTGACGAAGGCGCGTTCGTCAAGGATTTCGCCCGCCGGGCGGAAATCATTGCCAAGCGCGGTGATCGCGGCGGCGCGTTCGATGGCGGCGACTGTCAGCGCCTCGCGCAGGGGCGTGTTCGGGTTCACAAAGCTTGCGCCCGGCAGGTGCAGTCCCATGAACTCCATCAGCATCTGGTTGGTGTTCGCGGTGCCGTAGAAGGTGCAGGTGCCCGGACCGTGGTAAGAGGCCATCTCGGCCTCCATCAGCTTTTCGCGCCCGACTTCTCCGGCGGCGAACTTCTGGCGTACCTTGGCCTTTTCGTCGTTGGGCAGGCCAGAAGTCATCGGTCCCGCGGGGACGAAGACCGAGGGTACATGGCCGAAGGTGGCGGCCGCCATGACAAGGCCCGGCACGATCTTGTCGCAGATGCCGAGATAGACCGCCGCATCATAGCAATCATGGCTCATCGCGACGCCTGCGGACAGGGCGATAACATCGCGGGAAAAAAGGCTGAGCTCCATGCCGGCGCGGCCCTGCGTGACCCCGTCGCACATCGCCGGAACCCCGCCCGCGACTTGGGCCGTCACGCCCAGCCGGCGCGCGGTGGCGCGGATCAGCTTTGGATAATCTTCATAGGGCTGGTGCGCCGACAGCATGTCGTTATAGGCGGTGACGATCCCGATATTCGCCACCCTCCCGTGCGCCAGATCGGCCTTGTCATCGCCCATCGCGGCATAGGCATGGGCCTGATTGCTGCAGCTCAGATGCGCTCGTG
>JAUIDM010000293.1 GCA_030428915.1 Alphaproteobacteria bacterium
TCAAGGTGATGGAATTCGTCCCCGGCGAACGCGTGGTGTTCGAACGGTTCGAGAACTATTACGAGGACGGCAAGCCCTATCTGGACGGGATCGACTTCATCCCGGTTCCGGACGCGAATGCCGAGCTGAGCGCGCTGCTGTCAGGGGATGTGGACCTGATCTATGCGGTGGTGCCCTTTGCCGTGGAGCAGCTGCAGACGAACGCGAACGTGACACTGCACAACACGCCCACGGGTGCCTTCACCAACATGGTGATGATGTGCGACCGGGCGCCGACGGACAATCTGGACTTCCGTCTCGGCGTCAAGCACGCGCTCGACCGGGAACTGGTGCTGAGCCAGGTCTTCCGCGGCATCGGCACGATTTCCGCCGATACGCCGATCGGGCCGACCTATCGCTACTGGTGCCCCGATGTGCAGCCCGCGGAATACGACCTCGACCGCGCGCGCTTCCACTTCGAGCGGGCGGGCGTGACGGCCTTCGACCTCTATACCTCGGAAACCGCGGGCAACTCGGCCAATGACATCGCGCTGACCTTCCAGCAATCGGCGGCAGGCGCGGCGGATGTGAACGTGATCCGCACGCCGTCGGACGGCTACTGGTCGCACACCTGGATGCAGCAGCCGATGACCATGTCGGGCTGGAACGCGCGGCCCACGGTCGACGCCTTCCTGACCATCGCCCATATGTCGGGCGGCAGCTGGAACGAAACCGCCTGGGGATCCGAGGCCTTCGACCAGATGATCATCGCCGCCCGGGCCGAGCTGAACGAGGACGTGCGCCGCCAGATGTATTGCGACATGCAGCACATGCTGAACGACGAGGGCGGTTTGGTGAACCCGGTGTTCCAGAACTCGCTGGAAGCGACGGCGGCCAACGTGCAGGGCTACACGCCGCACCCGGTCGGATCGGTGTCGGGCTTCGGTGAAGGCCTGCGCAATGTCTGGCTGAGCTGAGCCATCCTCCTTGTCGGCGGCCCCTGTCCGGGGCCGCGTGACACTCTCGCCGCCGGAGACCGGAGCACCGGGACCGGCGGCCCTTTCCCCCTGCCCATTCCCCTGACACCGGAGGCGCCATGTTCTCGATCACCCCGTCTTCCCGCCTGCGCCCCTCGCCCTTCTACGCAGCGACCGTGGCCGAGGGCGTCTGCGCCATGACCAGCTACAACCGGATGCTGCTGCCCACCTCCTACGGCGATCCCGAGGCGGAATACTGGCGCATCATCAACGGGGTTTCGATGTGGGATGTGGCGGTGCAGCGGCAGGTGCAGCTGCGCGGCCCCGACGCGGGGCGACTGGCGCAGATCCTGGCCCCGCGCGACCTGAGCAAATGCAAGGTCGGGCAGGGCAAATACGTGGCGCTGTGCAATCATGACGGGGTGCTGATCAACGACCCGATCCTGTTGAAGCTGGACGAGGAACGCTATTGGCTCTCAATCGCCGACAGCAACATCTGGTTCTGGGCCGAAGCCATCGCGCGCGAGCGCGGTCTGAATGTCGAGGTGAGCGAGCCGGACGTTTCGCCGCTGGCGGTGCAGGGGCCGAAAGCGGAAACCGTTGTCGCTTCGATCTTTGGCGACTGGGTTCGCGACCTGAAATACTTCTGGTTCCGCGAAACAGAAATCGAAGGGATTCCCGTCGCGGTGGCCCGGTCCGGCTGGTCCAAGCAGGGCGGTTTCGAAATCTACCTGATGGATGGCTCCAAAGGCACTGCACTCTGGAACATCGTCAAGGAAGCAGGACAGCCCCATGGCATCGGGCCGGGCAACCCCAACTGGTGCGAACGTGTCGAAAGCGGGTTGGTCTCATATGGCGGCGACTCGGATGGACAGACCAATCCGTTCGAGGTTCGGATGGGCAAGTATGTCGATCTTCATGTGCCTGACGACACGATCGGGATCGAGGCCTTGCGCAGCATCGCGGCCGAGGGGCCGAAACGGCATCAGCTGGGTGTCGTCCTGGACAATTCGGAACCGGTCAAGGCGGAATTCACCTGGAACGACATCGACATGGACGGCACGCGCATTGGCGACATGACCACCTGTGTCTGGTCCTACCGCATGAAGAAAAGCATCGGGTTCGCACTTGTGGCGACGTCGGCAAAACCCGGTGACCGGGTCGTCGTAAGACGCGCGGCCGGAGCCGTCGAAGGTACCCTTTGTGAATTGCCGTTCCTCTGAGGGCGAAATGACCGTCATCACCGAACCCGCCCGGCAGACGCCGGTTATCCACAATGCGGACGTGCTTGTGGTCGGATCCGGCCCCGGGGGGCTCGCCGCGGCTCTTGCGGCAGCGCGGGCCGGGGTCGAGGTCTGTCTGGTGGAACGTTTTGGCTGTTTCGGCGGCAACATCACCGTTGTCGGGGTCGAGGGTTTTGCCTGGTATCGCCACGAGGCCACTGTCGAGGCAGGCGGTATCGGACGCGAATTCGAAGACCGCGCGCGCGACATGGGCGCCGCCGTGCCCGAAAGCCAGAGCCTTAGTTACGAGATCGACAGCGAGGGCTTCAAGCTCGTCGCCGATCGGCTGGTCGAAGAAGCGGGTGTCCACGGCATGCTGCACCGCCAGTTCGTGGCCCCGGTGATGGAGGGCGACCGCATCGCCGGAATCATCGTCGAATCCAAGGCGGGGCGCGAGGCGATCCTGGCCCGTGTCGTGATCGACGCGACGGGTGACGCCGACGTGGCGCACCGGGCCGGTGCACCCACCCACAAAACACCCGCCGAACACATGCAGGCCGCCAGCGTCATGTTCCACCTGGCCGGTGTGGACAAGGCCGCCTTCATGGCCGAGGTGCGCCGCGATCCGCAGACCTACAAGGACTGGTCCACCGGCGAATGGACGGTGGAAACCGATGGGAAAGAAGACGACATGTTCTCTCCCTTCCTTAAGAAACCTTTCGCCCGCGCCATCGAGGCAGGCGTGATCCCGCCTCATCTGAACACAATCGCGGGCACCTGGGGCGCCATGCATGACACGGGCGAACTGACCTACATGAACCTCGTGCATCTGGCGGGGGTAGACGGGACCGACCCCGACAGTCTGACGCGGGGCGAAATCGAGGGGCGTAAACAGGCCATGCTGGCCATCGATGCACTGCGCCGGTTCATGCCGGGCTGCGGTGGCGTGCGTCTGCGCAACTTTGGCATGACCATCGGCATCCGCGACACGCGCAAGATCAGGGCCGCCTACGACATCA
Source organism: Alphaproteobacteria bacterium (assembly GCA_030428915.1). Classification (GTDB taxonomy): domain Bacteria; phylum Pseudomonadota; class Alphaproteobacteria; order Rhodobacterales; family Rhodobacteraceae; genus Albidovulum. Next base: position 3,199 of record JAUIDM010000293.1, read on the forward strand.
CCGAAACCGACGTGCGCCAGCAGGGCCGGTTCGAGGATTCCATCGGCATCTACCCCGAGTTCATCGACGGCTATGGCGTGCTGATTATCCCGACCACCGGGCGCTACATGCATATCCCCTACCGTGCGATGCTGCCGGGCAAGGTCAAGGGCCTGCTGGTTGCGGGCCGCGCCATTGGCGGCGACCGGATCGCCCATGCGGCAACACGCAACATGGCCTGCTGTGCCGTCGCCGGGCAGGGCGCAGGCGTCGCCGCGGCGCGGGCAGTCAAGGCAGGCTGCGATGTGGCACAGGTGGACATGGCGGGCGTGCAGGCCGAACTGCTCCGCCAGGGCGTGAGGATCGCCTGACCATGGCAGAGCCGACGCGCGAGATCGAAACCGATGTGCTGGTGGTGGGTGGCGGAACCGCAGGGTTCGCCGCAGCGCTCGCGGCGGCGCGCTCAGGGCTTCGCATAAGGCTGATCGAGGCCGGGCCCAAGATCGGCGGGGTCATGGCCTCCTGTCCTGGCATGCCCTGGGGCGGCGGCTATCCGCTGGGCCACTGCATCGGCGGCATCTTTGCCGAGCTGACGGGCAGGCTATCTGCCATGGCGCCGCCCGCTGCCGAGGTTCGTCCTTGCGCGCTGGAAAACTTCGGCCCTGAGGTTCAATACGACCATGAGGCCGCAACGCTGGTCATGTTCGACATGCTGGATCAGGCGGGCGTCATCCTGCATCTGAACACCTTCTCGGGCCTGCCCGAAATGGCTGGCAAGCGGATATGCGCGGTATCGGCACAAGACAGACTGGGGCCGCTGCGCTTTCTCCCGCGCATGGTGGTCGATTGTTCCGGCGATGGCGATCTGTCCGCGCGCGCTGGTGTGCCCTACACCTTGGGAGGCGACCGGGGCAACATGATGGCGGTCAGCCTGACCTTTCACATGGTGGGTGCCGATACGCAGGCCGTCTTTGCCGAGGGCGACCCCTACTTCCGCCGCTTCGCCGCACGCGGCATCGCCGAAGGGCGGTTGCACCCCGATCTGCACAAGCTCTACTTGATGCGCGGCTTCCACCCCGGCACCGTGTTCTGCAACACCGTGACCATCCGGGGCGTCGACGGCACCGACCCGACCGCTGTCGCCCGCGCCACGCAGGAGGGCCGCCGCCGCTGCCAGCAGGTGGCGCGTTTTCTGGTCGAGGATGTGCCCGGCTTCGAGGAAGCGCAGATGTGGGCGCTAGGCCCTACGGTTGGCGTGCGTGAAACCCGAAAGCTGCAAGCGCTCTATCGCATCACCGGAGAGGACATCGCCGAGGGCACCAGGTTCGCAGATGGCATCGTCGCCTGCGATAACCCGATCGACGACGTGATGCGCGTCAGCGCCGAGATGACCCATGAGGCGGCAGTCAACCAGGGTGCCTATTACACCATCCCGTTCCGCGCGCTGGTTCCCGAAACCATCGAGAATCTGCTGTTCGCCGGTCGCCTCATCTGTGCCGATCCGGTGGCCTTTGCCTCGGTCCGGGGCATGCCGCAATGCATGGCAATGGGGCAGGCGACGGGTGTTGCTGCCGCGATGGCACTGGAGCGCGCTTTGCGGGTCCAGGATGTGAACGGTGAGACATTGGCCGGCGTGCTGCAGCAGCAAGGGATGGCAGGAATTGCGGGTCGGACACTTGGGGCGGTCGGATGATTTCGAAACTACAGATCAGTCTCAGTCATTCGAAAGCTGGAACCGCAATTGCGTGGATTGCGTTCTTTGCAATCGTTCTGAGCGCATAGGCCGCCTTGTTCTTCATGACAATGACGTCGCCTTTGTTCGGCGCGCGTTGTGGGGCGGGGCCATAGACACCGGCCTTGGCGCTCTTTTCGATGTGACATGTTCATTTTCGCTCCATAGTGGCTTCGATGAACCAGAACACTCCATTGCTCAAACCCCAAAACCTGTCCGATGGGTGCTGAAGTCGGACAATGTCCGCGAAGAGATTTCGATGTTCGAACCCCGAACTTACAATCGATATGATCCAGGCGTCCTATTGGTCCATTTATGAAAGGCTCGATGGAAGTTCGACGGTGCAGATGGCCTGCCCCCATCGGGTGGTCCGGTTCCAATCTTAGTGCATGACGGGTCTGGGCGCTACGGCGGGCGTGGCCGGCGAAGTGGCTCCGGATGGCGAAGCCGGCCACGAGATGACCTCCGGTGCCGGGGGCCGATATCCC
>JAUIDM010000294.1 GCA_030428915.1 Alphaproteobacteria bacterium
GCCCGGCCTTGAACTGGTCGATCAGGCTGTCGCGCTCGGCCTTGGGCGTGTCGCCGAAGATGCAGGCGACATCGATGCCACGGCCGGCGATCTCATCGGCTATGTGCTCGCAGTGATTGATGCCAGAGCCGAACACGAGCCACGACCTGCGATCCGCTCCGGCTGCGATAACCTCGTCGATCGCGGCGCGCGTCGTGGCGCGCTTGTCGACAGCGGCCTCCAGGGCGCCTGGAACGAACTCGCCGCCGCGCTTGGCAACGCCACTGGTATCGAGCGCCATTTTCGTCCGGCGCGTTGTGACCGGCGCCAGATAGCCAGACGACACCAGATCCGCGACATTGGCGTCGTAGGCGATGCCCTCGAACAAGGCGCCGTCGCCCTTGTCCAGGCGTCCGCTGTCGAGCCGGTACGGCGTGGCCGTGAGCCCGACTACCTTGAGATAGGGGTTGATCTGCAATAGTTCGTTCAGGAACCGGCGATACATCGTGTCGGACTTGCGCGGGATCAGATGCGCCTCGTCCACCAGCACGAGGTCGACCTTTTGCAGGGCATACGCCTTGGCATGGATCGACTGGATGCCGGCAAACAGAACCTGGGCGCCGATCTGGCGAAGCCCGATGCCGGCGCTGTAGATGCCGGCGGGCGCCTCGGGCCAAATCGAAACCAGTTCCTGGAAGTTCTGCCTGATCAGCTCCTTGACGTGCGTGACTATCAAAATCCGATCGCCCGGCGCCGCCTCCAGAACCTCCCGGATGAATTGCGCCATGATCAGGCTCTTGCCGCCGCCAGTCGGGATGACCACGAGCGGGTTGCCAGCGTTCTCGCCGAAGTAGGCATAGAGCCCGTCGATGGCCTCGCGCTGGTAGGGGCGGAGAGAGAGCGTCATAGTAGCAGCCCTCGCTCTTGTGCGAAGTCGATGGGGTGCTTTGCCCCCTTCTCCCAATTGCAATTGGCACATAGCAATTGGAGATTTGATGGCCAATTGGTTCCACCAATCGCGAGCGGAATAATGTGGTCTACGTGAAAATTTTTCTTTATCCCGGTTTTACACATTGCGCACTTTCCTTTATGCGCTGACATCTTCTCTCTTATGTCTTTGGCGCAGTAAGACCCGTCAGCTCCTCTCTTGCGGGCTCTCCTATTCATCACATTAGCACGAACTGACTCTTTATTATTGTCCGACCACTTTTTATTATATTTCCGCGCCTTGTCTCTATTATTTTTCTGATATTCCTTGCGAGCCGCAATTCTGTGCGGCATGTTCATTCTGTTTTTCTCGTATACTCTATAGTATTCCTCGTTCTTTATCCTGTTCTCTGCGGTGTCTTTTTTGGTACATTCTTTGCACTTATTTAGATGGCCATCAGCCATTCGACTGTGCTTATAAAAATCCGCGAGATACTTCTCTACTCCACATTTGAAGCAGATTTTTTTTGCGCGCTCTACCATGGGACTTCCGAATCGTACCACTCAGACCCGCCAGCCATCACGTAGACAACGGCATCGTCGGTGGTGTCTTTCACTTCGCCATTGACCAGCGCCGGCACGTACTTGTGCGCGCCGCATCCGGCCTTCTGCTCGTCCAGCGACAGGATGCGGTGCCAGCGCTCGCAATCCCATTGCCCGCCATCGACGGGCGTCGAATGAAGGCACGTCCTGCAATTCCGCGGCGCCAGTGTTTCGCGATGACAGATCGCCGAGTGATCGCAGAACCGGCATAGATAGAAGCTCGGATCGGAGCTGATGCCGGGCGGCGGCTCGGGTGCATTGATGACCCGATCGGCTTTAGCGATCAGGCGCATGGCGAACGCTTCGTCGAGCTTGACCCGCTCGCTGTAAAGTTCGTCGGTGTCTTTGTTGGCGGCGATGTAGAACGCCCGATCAAGACCGGCCAAATGCATGTATGCCTGCATCTGGCTCCAATGCGCTGGCTTGGATTTTGCGACGCCATCCTTTTTTAGGGCGGCGAAGCTCTTGGCATTGTGAGTCTTCATCTCGACCAAATGCCACGTTTTTGGCGCCTCGATGATGCCGAGGGCGACGCCATCCATGCTGCCGCCGAAATGTCCGCGGCACGCGTTGACGGAGAACTGCGCCCCGTCCTCGCCGATCTCGTGAACCTCAACGCCTACCGAGCGAAGGTCATCGACGAACCGCGCCTCGGCTAGCTGGCCGGTTTCGAACAGCCGGAGAAGTCGGCCACTGCGCCTGGTCTGCGTCGCCCATCTGAATGTGAACCAAAGAGCGCGCTCACATTCATTGCCAATCGAGGACGCGCCGAGATGAGCACGCCATCCATCGCCCTGGCGCTCCTCGCGCTTGCGATAGATCGCTTCGATTGTTGGCATGGACGTTGGCGGCAATAGCGCCATAAGCTGACGGCCTCTCGAAAGGGAGTGTGCCCGGCCGGGAACGTGCTTGCAGGCTTGGCCCGGCCGGGCGGCAGTTCAGGAAGCCCGGCGCTGCTTCCACGGCATGTTCGCCGCCGAAGGGGCGGTGGCCGAAGCCGGGGCCGGAGCGGGAGCCGCAGCGGCGGGCGCGGCCTGGGCCGGAGCCGAGCCGTTCGCCGACTCATAGCCGCGGATCTCGTTGCTCGCGCTGTACTGGCCCTGCGCCGGCTTCACACGAACCGTGATGAGAACCGGGGCGAAGTGCAGTTCCTCGCTGTCGGCGACGTGCAGCTTGCCGGCAGCGTGGCAGAGCGCCGACATGGACCGCTGCGCGATTTCGACGGCCTGCTGGTTCTGGTTCCAAAGGTTGAGCCGGTCCCAGAGCTTGCGGCCGGTGAGCTCGCCGTCGATGATCTCGAACTCGATCCAGAGATACTGGCCGTTGCCGTCCTTGGTCGGCCTGATCTCGGAAGCGATGGCCTGAGCCTTGTACTTGCCGGCCGGGATGACCTCGAACGGCTGATTGGGCTCGACCTGGGTAGCGTCGAAAGTTCCACCGAGCTGTGCCATGCGTCAGACTCCACTGTTTGGGATGATTTCAGCGAACTTCGCCCACACGCTTTGCGGGCTCTTCCACGCTTCGCTTTGCGTCGGAAGGTCGATGCTCGGCGGCATGCCGAAGCGATTCTTTGCGATGAAGGCGGGGCGCTCCTCAAGGTGCAGAACGCGCTGCCCGCCGCCGACGCCGCGCTTGGTGCCCTGCCCCGCCTTCTGTGTGGCCGTCCGGCTCTCGGCGATGCTGACTCGGTAGCCGATGAAGGCGATGATGTCGGCATGCTCCTGCACGAGCCCGGAAGCGCGCTTGTGCAGCTTGATGGTGTGCCGGTCATAAGGTTCGGTCGTCGGCGAGTTGAACCGAATGATCTGCTCATGTGCGATCTGGATAACCGTCATGCCGCGCTCGTCTCTCAGGGCCTTGAGCCCGTCGAGATATTCGCGCCAGACCGCATCGGCGGCGACGTATGCCTTGCCGAAGCCCTCGGTTTCCATGTTCTGCCAGTTGTTCCGCCGGCAGGTTTCGGCCCAGATCAGCTCTTCCAGCCAATCGATGCTGTCGACGATCAGCGTCTTGCGGTCGTGCTCCTCGCCATAGAGGACGCCGATCGCCTGCATCATGTCGTCATAGGACTTGATTTCCCACGACGGCGTATCGAGCTGGCCGAGGCCATCCTCGATGGCAGCGACGACCGGGGCCGGAGCCCCAGCCGCGAGCGTCGTCTTGCCGACGCCGTGCGTGCCGTAGACGATCATGATCGGTGGCTTTGGGGCGCCGCCCTTGCGGAGTGATTCGAGAGAGATTGCCATCAGGCAGCCTCCACCCGCTGAAACGAGATCTTCAGCTTGCCCGGCTTGACCGTGCGCGCCTTGGCGAGAATGTGGCGGAACCGCTCGGGAACGGCCTTGAACTTCGTCTCGCTGACGCTCGGCTTGAACGTCACGAACTCGTGCGGGTTCTCGCCCATGTCCTCAAGTTTGTGGCAGGCGGCGATCAGCTCCTCGGCGTTCCAGTCGACGCGCTTCGGCAACTCGACCTTCACGACATACTCGCCGTCATCGAAGCGATGCGTTCCGAAGTCGGCCGGAGGAACAGACCAGCGCTCATGCATGCCGGCTTCGAGAACGGAGCGGCGCGCATCGAGGCGGCGCTTGTCCTCGTCCAGCATGTCGACGAGCGCGGCCAGGGAGGCGGCGCCGAGCGCAGCGACCTCGGCTGGCGAAGCCTCGTCGAGCATTTCAACTGTCAGGCTGTTGCGTTTCATGTCCGTTTAGCTCCATAAGCACCAACGTTGGTATCAAGCACCAACCTTGGTGTTGCGTCAACCACAAAATTGGGATAAAACTTCGTCATGATGAACGCGAAACAATGCCGGATGGCTCGGGCAGGTCTTCGCTGGAAGCTGGCCGAGGTTGCGGACAAAGCGGGCGTGTCGACGAACACGGTGGCCCGCTTTGAGGCCGGCAACGAAGCCAACAAGGCGACGATTCGCGTCATCGAGGCTGTCTTTGAGCGCGAGGGTTACAGCTTTGGCGAAGGAAGAGTTGAATGGTCCGAGCAATCGGACCCGGTTCCTGTACGTGATCGGAAGCGGCGTGGAGGGGCAGCCGATCAAAATCGGCATATCTCGCAATCCACAGTCCCGGATCGCTGAGATGCAGACCAGCAATCCATTCCCGCTTTCGGTCTTGCATTCGATCGAGATGGAATGGTCGCTGGCAAGGAAGGCGGAAGCGTTTTGCCATCGAGAGATGAAGGCAAAGAACACCAGCGGCGAATGGTTCCTTATCTCGACGGACGAAGCGGTCTTGCTGATCGGCAAGACGCTCGACCTGCGGCTTTGGGAGAAGAAGCCTGCCAAGAAAAAGAAGAAGCCAAAGCCGGAAAGGAAGCCAAAAAAGAAGATGGCGGAAGACAGGATGCACATTCGCATTCCGCCAGACGTGAAGCAAAGCTTGAAAGAAATGTCCGACGAGGCAGGAATGACCATGTCGTCATTCCTTCTCAGGATGATGCTGGAAACCGCGGCAGAGCGAGGATATGTCATCCAATGATGGAAGCGTGGACGCATGGATAAAGAGAAGACCGTGGGCGATGAAAGCCCATCGACCGATGCTCGGCTCCACATGCGAATCCCGCTTGAGCTGAAAGACGTGCTCCGCGAAATGGCCGAGGAAGACGGCAGAACCATCAGCAACTGGATACTGCACCAGATCCGCGTGCAGGCGCGCGAGCGCGGGAAGCTGAAATAGGCCGGCATTAGGCCATCTCCTCCACCTCGACCACCAGCTCCGCCGCCTCGCCGTACCGCTTGACGATTCGCGCGTCGGCGATGGCGCTGTCGTCGTGCCAGAGCACGCCGTTGAGCGAGTCGCCGACGATCTTGAGCACGTTGTCGCCGTCCGGCTTGCTGGTGTGCGCGAGCCGCCCCGCAAGCGCGTCTGCGC
>JAUIDM010000295.1 GCA_030428915.1 Alphaproteobacteria bacterium
CGGCCCCTCGCTGTCGAGGTAGACGGCCCACTGATCGCCCGGCGCATCCGCCTCGCAGCGGTAATGCTGCGAGACCTGACAATCGCGCATCTGCACCGTCGCATAGACCTCGCAATCTTGGGGCGCCGCGAACTTGCCGCCGGCATGGGCGGGAAGGGCGAGAACAAGCGCCAAGGCGCCAAGACCGAGGATTCCGCCGGGATGTGCCACGTTCAGACTTCCTTCATTCTCCGGGTTAGCCCCCCTGACCCATTCATGATGCTTTCCATGCCGTTACCGGACCGGATGCCATACGTTTTGCCGACAGCTTGCCGACGTCCCGCCGACAGGCCGCTCACTCCGCCGCCACGGCCTGCACCTCGTTCAGATAGCCCAGCACGCTCTCGGCCGCCTCGCGCCCGTCGCGGATCGCCCAGACCACCAGCGAAGCACCGCGCACGATGTCGCCCACCGCATAGACGCCCGGCAGGCTCGTTGCATGGGTGCCGAAATGGGCCTTGATCGTGCCCCAGCGGGTCACTTCCAGCCCCTCGGTGCCCCAGAGCTGCGGCAGATCCTCGGGCTCGAAGCCCAAAGCCTTGATCACCAGATCGGCCCCTTCGACATAATCCGCGCCCTCGATCACCTCGGGTGCCTGACGGCCCGTCGCATCGGGCGCGCCAAGGCGCATGCGCTCCACCAGCACGCCCTCGACCGCGTCGCCCGCGGTAAAGCCCTTGGGCGCGGTCAGCCAGACAAACTCGACGCCCTCTTCCTCGGCATTCGCCACTTCGCGCTGCGATCCGGGCATGTTGGCGCGGTCGCGGCGATAGAGGCATTTGACCGATTGCGCGCCCTGCCGGATCGCGGTGCGGACGCAGTCCATCGCGGTGTCGCCGCCGCCGATCACGACGACGCGCTTGCCCTTGGCGTCCAACTCGCCCGAGTCGAATTCCGGCACCTCGTCGCCAAACGACTTGCGGTTTGAGGCGGTCAGATAGTCGATGGCCCGCACGATCCCCTGCGCCCCGGCATTCGGCCCGCCCAGATCGCGGCTTTTGTAGACGCCCGTGGCGATGATCACCGCATCATGCTTGCCGCGGATGGCGTCGAACGTGATGTCCTCGCCCACATTGCAGTTCATCTGGAACTGCACGCCGCCCTCCTCCAGCTGCCTGATGCGGTTCATCACCACATCCTTTTCCAGCTTGAAGCCGGGGATGCCGTAGGTCAGCAGACCGCCCGCCCGGTCATAACGATCATAGACCGTGACCTGCACGCCCGCGCGGCGCAGCACATCGGCGGCGGCAAGGCCACCGGGGCCGGCGCCGATGATGGCCACGCTTTCAGCCCGCTCATGGGCGGGCTTCACCGGCTTGACCCAGCCCATGTCCCAGGCCGTGTCGGTGATGTATTTCTCGATCGCGCCGATGGTGACGGTGCCGTGGCCCGACTGCTCGATCACGCAATTGCCTTCGCAAAGCCGGTCCTGCGGGCAGATGCGGCCACAGATCTCGGGGAAGGTATTGGTGGCCTGGCTCAGCTCATAGGCTTCCTGCAGCCGCCCCTCTGCGGTCAGGCGCAGCCAGTCGGGGATGTTGTTGTGCAGCGGACAATGCGTCTGGCAATAGGGCACGCCGCACTGGCTGCACCGCCCGGCCTGTTCGGCCGCCTTCTGGGCGGCGAACTCGCGGTATATCTCATGGAAATCCTGCGCCCGCACATTGGCGTCGCGCTTCTCCGGCATCTCTTTAGAAACCGTCACGAATTGCAGCATACGGTTCTGGGCCATGACGGGTCCTTTCCAGCGGAAACAGGCGGGGTTCGCATTGCTACTCCCCCGCCGCGCGGAATAAAAGTCAGAGTTACTGACCTAAATCAAGGATTTTCTTGTCCGAAGTCAGTTAGGGCAGCATTTTTGACCAAAAATAGGTCAGCATATGATACCTAACTATCAATATCCCATGCTGAGGACCGCCAGAACCCCGGTGCCCACGATGATTCGCCACCAGCCGAACAACGCGTAACCATGGCGGCTGACATAGCCCAGGAGCCAGCGCACAACCAGAATCGCGGCAACCAAGGCAGCGGCGAACCCGACGGCGATCTCACTCAACGCTGACCAGTCCAGCACGTCGCGGTTCTTGTACAAGTCGTAGGCGAAGGCTCCCGCCATCGTCGGCATCGACAGGAAGAACGAAAACTCCGCCGCCGATCTCTTGTCGGCCCCGAAGGCCAGCGCCCCGACGATCGTGGCCCCAGATCGCGACACGCCGGGGATCATGGCCAGACACTGGATCACCCCGATCCCCAAGGCCATCGCCATTGGAAAGCGTTCGGCATCATGGTGCCGCGGCGTCAGCGGCAGCCGATCGACAACCAGCAGCACGATCCCGCCCAGGATCAGCATCGACGCGATCAGGCGCGGGCTTTCGAACAGCACCTCCTTGATCACGTCATGGGCCAGAACGCCCACGATGACGGCAGGCAGGAAAGCCAGCAGGACCGACCCAGCGAAACGCCGCGCCTGCGGATCGCTGGGCAACCCCGTCACGGTCCGGCCAATCTTGGCAGCGTAGACCCCCAGCACCGCCAGAACCGCGCCAAGCTGGATCACCACCTCAAAGGTCTTGCCCGCGCTTTCGAACCCGATGAAATGCCCCGCCAGCAGGATATGGCCGGTGGAGGAAACCGGAATGAACTCGGTCAGCCCTTCGAGAAGCCCCAGAAACAGGGCGCTGAACATCGTATCGTTCATGACGGGATAGAACTCGCTCTGGAATGGTTCGAACCGGCGCAGACCTTAGTGACACGGCCGCGCGACAACAAGACGACAGCCTCAGCTTGTGCCGGGCTGGCCAACAGCGTCGGACTTCTCCTCCTGTTCAGCAATCCGATCGCGCGGAACCGCGAAATCGGTCAGATCGGCCCTCGGGCCAAGCAGCGCGGCCAGTTTGCGGTTGCTGTCGTCATACCGGCCCGCGAAGGTTTTCCTCACATGATCGGAAACCGGCCGGAATCCTTTGAGAAGGGTCGAGAACGGCGGATGGCGCATCGCAAAACCCACGGCGTGATAGATGCCGTAAGGGGTCGTGCCCAGCCGGATCAGCGGCGCAGGTGTCAGCACGCTGCGCTGCAGCTTGTTGATGCGGCGCAGGATGGGAACCGCGTGTTCGGGATAGCTCGGCGCATAGGCCGAGCGATGCGTCGGCAGGATGCCACTGAACTCCGCATTGCCCGCGAAGGCCGCCAGATTCGCCGCCATGCCATCCATGTCGCGCACAAGGCTTTCCTGCGTGACCACATGAACATTCTCGGGCCCGAACAATTCCTGATAAAGCCCCACCAGCCGGTGATACTCGAAATGCTCGGCCCTGAACCCATAGAAGCCGAGCTCTGGATCGCCTGCGAAAAAGACCTCCGGCTTGCTGGTGCCGCCGCGCATCAGGTACTGCATGTAGACCGAGGTCAGGATGCGCATCTGCGACCGGATGGAGACCAGGATCCGGGCATCCGGCGCGATCTCCTTCAGGCGACGCGCATAGACGTCGCTGCCGATCCCGCCGAAGAATGGATGGCCCGACAGGATCTCGGACGAGATGACCGGAACCTTGCCTTCGGGCAGATCAGCCAGTCCCTTGGCGATCACCGCTTTCATACCCGCCGCATCAAAGGTCAGCCCGTGCGGGGCGACGACATGCTGCCAGACCTCGGGATGGCGGGCGATCTGGACATAGCCGTGCTCCGGCACGAACAGACGCTGCTGCATCCAGGACGTCGCCGTCTTGTGATACCCGATATGCAGCAGAAGACGCTCGCTCATGACACCAGCCTTTACGGACCCACCGGAACCCAACCCGTCCCCACCTCTCATGTCCGGGCGGGGCGCGTCAAATCAAGGCGAAACTGACGTCACGGTGGAAACAAAACCGGCCAGAGCGGAGTGACTGTCAGGCCGACCGCTCAGCCGCCATGCCGCAAATTGCGGGCGGAGGCCTTGATCGCGTCGTACTGCCCGGACGGACGGAACCGCCAGAGATAGTCGGGTACCACGGCACTGACCGGTGTCGGCGCAATGCCGAGATCGGCAAGCCCCTTGGCCCCCGCGCCTACGATATTGTCCACCTTCAGCGATTTCACCTGATCCCGCGTCAGGATCTTGTTGGTGATCAGCCCGCCCGTGATCATCGACCCGAAATCGAGAAGCGTGGCCATGATGCGCGCCATCCAGAACGGCATGTTCGGCACCAGCCGGCGGCGATTGATGACGGCAAGCATTTCCTCGACGAAATGCCGCAGCGTTCCGATATCGGGCCCACCCAGTTCATAGATGCCGTTGGCCTTGCCGAGGATGCCCAGAACCGCCGCCTGCGCCACGTCGTCGACATAGACCGGCTGGAACCTCGTCTCTGCCCCCACGAGCGGCAGGACCGGCCCCATGCGCGACATGCCCGCAAAGCGGTTGAAGAAGCCGTCCTCCGGCCCAAAGATCACCGAGGGCCGCAGGATCAGCGCCGTCGGGAATGCGGCCAGAATCGCCGCCTCACCTTCGGCCTTGGTGCGCGAATAATCCGCCTCTGCCCCGGCATCGGCGCCGATTGCCGAGATATGCACCATCGTCGCCACGCCCGTCTCGGCCGCGATCCGCGCGATCCGGCCCGCGCCCTCGACCTGCACCGCCTCGAAATTGTTACGTCCGCCCTTGTCGAAGGTACCGACGCAGTTCACGACCGCATCCGCGCCAGACATGGCCAGGCGCACCGAGGCATCGTCGCGGATGTTGCAGAAGACCGGCTCGACCTGCCCGACCGCGCCATAGGGCTTGACGAACAGCGCCTCGTTCGGGCGGCGGCAGGCCACGCGCACGCGCCAGCCCTGTTTCGCCATGCGGCGGGCAATGTAGCGCCCGACGAATCCCGAACCGCCGTAGATCGTGACGAGCTTGGACATGGAGAGGTCTCCGAAATTCAGAAGCTTCGGCCCCTGATTAGCGCCTCAGGCCATGGCGAACAAGGCGCGATCGACCATCTTGCGGGATTCGGCATGAGACCCCGTTGACACCGCCCTTCGCCCTATATACATCGCGCGGCACGACACCTGCCCAGGTGGCGGAATTGGTAGACGCGCACGGTTCAGGTCCGTGTGCCGCAAGGCGTGGAGGTTCGAGTCCTCTCCTGGGCACCATATGATCCAGAAAAGCCGCTTTGACTCGATGAGTTGGGCGGCTTTTGTGTTTCTCAACCCACCCGAACGCTAAATCACTCTTCGTTTTTGCCTATTGCCGGAGATTGGCACACGGCACATCCCTTGACCGCTAGGACTTTGTACCGCCCGCCGGTGGATTTGGCCGTGGCCTTTCACCTTGGAGCGTCACAAAGACGCTGTGCGGGGCGTACGGCTATTGAC